>JAGVUS010000402.1 GCA_019136175.1 Chloroflexota bacterium
CGGCAAGTCATGAGCAGCAAGAAATCAGCTACCTGGAATTGGAGATGTTATCCAATCAAATTGCCAATCTACTAAGGTCCTTTGGGATCGGAGCGGGGGATTGTGTCAGTGTTTTTCTTCCCCGCACACCAGAATTGATCACATCGTTCCTGGGGATTTTAAAGGTCCAAGCAATATCCTGTGTATTATTTTCAACTTTTGGGGAAAATGCATTACTGGATCGATTGCTGGATAATAGTGCAAGGGTAATCATCACAAAAAAAAGCCTGCTGCGCCGGATTCAGAACATTCGAGATCTCCTTCCCAAACTTGAAAAAATATTGGTGATTGATCTCGATGAGCATATTGATGATCATGTGCTCAGCCTTCCTGTCCTGCTAAATGAAACACCAGATACGTTCGAATATCCAGTCTATTTACCTCCAGATACGCCTGCATTCCTCCAATATACATCCGGCTCTACTGGAAAACCAAAAGGGGTAATACATGTCCACGGTGGAACATCAGCCATGCTGGATTCCATGACCGAGGTCATGAATATACATAAAGGGGAATTATACTGGTGTACAGCGGATCCGGCATGGATCACCGGGTTGGTGTATGGCGTGATTGCTCCCCTAACGCTCGGGGTTGATCAGATTCAATATGGCGGTGCGTTTCACGCGGTTCAGTGGCTGGGGATTTTGCAGGATTATTCCGTCAATGTTTGGTACACAGCTCCAACGGCTCTGCGGATGCTGATGCAGGAGGATGAGCAGGTTCTTCGGGCTTATGATTATTCACAACTCCGAAAAATATTTAGTGTTGGCGAACCGTTAAACGCTGAAATTTATCATTGGGGGAAAAGAATCTTTACCCAAGAAATCAATGATACATTCTTCCAGTCCGAAACTGGAACCATCATGATTGCCAATCGACCGGGAATTCCCATTCGCCCTGGCTCGATGGGGAAACCGCTTTCCTATATCAACGCGTATATATTGGATGAGTCCGGTCAACCTGTTCCCGCAAAGCAACAAGGGCATTTGTGTTTTCAGGCTGGATGGAATTCGATGTTTCGCGGATACTTAAATAAAGCCGAGGCGTATGGGGAAAAATTCAGGAACGGATACTATTTCACCGGAGATCTTGCATGGCAGGATGGGGATGGATATTTTTGGTATGTTGGTCGTGCAGATGATGTGATTAATACTGCCGGGCATCTGGTCGGTCCGTTTGAGGTGGAGAGCGCCTTGTTGGAAATTGATGAAATCATGGATGTTGCCGTAATTGGTGTTCCGGATCCGATTTTGCATGAAAAAATCATTGCATTTATTTGCCTGCCAAACGGGCAGGAATGGGATCGGGGATTGGAATTGAAATGCCGGGTGAATATTTCCAACCGTGTTTCCACAGTGGCAATTCCTCAAGAATTTCATGTGGTGGAAAAAATTCCAAAAAATAAGAGTGGAAAAATCCTGCGGCGTGTGTTAAAAGCCTGGTATCAAGGTAAAGACCCTGGTGATCTTTCAACAATGGAGGACTGATGGAAGAAATTTATAGGAAGCTGGTCATGGTATTTCGGGAAGTGTTTGATGATGAGAAAATCCAAATATTTTCCCAAACGACATCCAATGATATTGAGGGATGGGACTCGTTATCTCATATGAACCTTATGATTGCGGTTGAATTAGCCTTTGGGATTGAATTCACCCAACGGGAGATGACCTCATTTGCAAATGTTGGAGAGCTGGTGGATTGCATCCATCGGAAAATGGATTAATAAGGCGTTTGGAATTCAACAGTGAATAATGACGAGATAAATTCCCCATGATTCACCAGATCTGAGATGATGTGCCATCCATGAAAAATCGAAATGGGTTGGTCTGGTTGAAACAAAAACTCCTTCCCCAAGGCAGCAGGCGGGAACAGATTTGGGTTGAACTTCGCCAGCTGGCACGGTTGATTGGGCGCGAGGGTGTAAAAGGAATTCTTCAATATCTGCGTTTGAAGCGTCATGGAGAGCAACTTTTATTTCCAGCCTGGTGGCTCATGCATACCATTCGTCCGATGGATAATCAATTGCCAGTTTTTCTCCATGCATTGGATATTCCATCTATCCAGGGAATTGTGGTTATCTATGCTGCAACTCCTTATCAAACTTCCGAGGGGCAGCGGTCTACATGGCTGGCGCGTGCATTCCTAAGGGCAGGGTGGGCAGTCATATATGGTTACTGGCGATGGTCACCTTCTGACAGGGAAGTGGAAATCCTGGAGCAGGGAAAACTCCTCCAATTACCACTGGATGAATTATGGGCTCAATCCCATGAGATATTTTCCTCCATGGTGTTTGGTGACATTCCCCGACTTTTCCTGGTTGAATTTCCCCATCCGAGCCTGTTTAATATGATCAATCTCGCAAATGCCTTTGATTGGTTCACGATATATGACCGCATTGATGATTGGCTTGCCTTTTATCAAAAGGGTCAGGCTGCCTGGTATGACGTGGATTTTGAAAGATATCTTGTCAGGAATGTAACCCGCTGCAGTATTACGACAAAATCACTTGGGGAGGCAATTCAAGAATGGGGTATTGAATCTGCTCTCCTGATTCCAAATGCCTACGAACCCGGTGCTTTTTCCATTCTGCCTTCCGGGAGATTGGGCGAGCAGCCGTTCACTGTGGGTTACTTTGGACATTTAACATCTGCGTGGTTTGATTGGGATTTGATCATTCAACTGGCGGAGAAAAGAACAGAATGGATTATTGAATTGATTGGTCCCGGTTTACCACCCCGATCAATTCCCGATAATATTCACCTGACAGGTCGTCTCCCCCATGCAGAGCTTGCGGATCATGCCGCTCATTGGAATGTTGCCATCATCCCCTTCCAGGAGGGAGATTTGTCCAGGTCAGTGGATCCAATAAAAGTCTATGAATACCTGGCGTTGGGAAAGCCCGTTGTTGTCACTGGCATGCCGCACTTAAGCCAGATGCCGTATGTTTATCCCGCCCAGTCTACCGATGAATTTGAAGAGATGATCCTGGAAGCATCCGGGATGACCCTGGATGAACAGGTAATTGCCCGATTTTTGAGTGAAAACAATTGGGACCAGCGGATTAAGGTCATGCTTCAAGAAATTTCTCCATCATTTCAATTGTTTGCAGGTGGATCGGGCAACAGTACGGGAGATCAACCATGACATCCCGTTTCTTGTTTGTCTATCAAACCCTCGCAGCAGGTGGGGTGGAAGCTGTGATTCGCGATCGGATGGAGATTTTGTTGGCTGATGGGCATGAAGTTATCGCTTTATTCCTGAAAGACCGCGGGGGATTGTCGTTATTTCAACCATTTATGGATCATGTCCGGTTATTCGATGATACTGAATCAGCCATTCAATATATATCGGAATTGCAGCCCGATTGGGTGTTCCATTTTGATACTCCAGACCTGGTTTCTGGAATAGCAAAAAGCAGCCCGCGAAGCCGGCAGGTTTATGAGGTACACACCACACTTCCTCACAGCCTCAAGCGGTTATCCCGGACAGGAATTAAAAAGCAGGTTGAAGCCATTGTCGTTCCATCCCAGGCTCAACGCAATCTTGTGCAATCCACGATAGGGACAGATCTGCCGATCCTGATTGTACCAAATGGCTTGCCGGACACCTTTTATCAAAAAATATCGATGGCATCAAAATCGGGTTCCCCCATTGTCTTATGGATTGGTCGCCTGGAGGCGCATAAAAATTGGCGCACATATCTGAAGATATCAGCCATGACTGCAGGCAAGCCTGTCAATGCGCAGTTCTGGCTGATTGGCGGAAGGCATGCACTTCCAGAGCAGCACCTGATGTTGTGGAGCCAGTTGAAGAGTTTAAACCTTGTTTCAAATTTCCGCTGGTTCCCGGAGATTCCCCGCGCCAAATTGCCCGGGGTGATGCAAATGGCAGCCTGGTCTGGGGGGTGCCTGGTATCGACATCCCAGGGGGAATCATTTGGTATGGTGGTGCTGGAAGCTATGGCAAGTGGTTGTCCGGTGGTTGTTCCGGGATTGGATGCCTTATTGGAACTGGTTCATCATGGACAGGAAGGCTTTATTTATCCCAGGGGTGATTGGCACAGCGCGGCTGATTATCTCACCAAATTATTGACAGACCCTGTATTACAACTTCAGATGGGCGGGGCTGCTCAAAAACGATCCCTGTCATTCACTGCCAGGGCGAGTGTGGATTGCCTTCTTGGTCAGATTGCTGAACTGGAAAGAGGGCAAAGTGCGGAATAAGGATCGACAACGGGTGGTTTTATTACGCTCCAATCCGGTGGCTCCAGATCCACGCGTTGAAAACACGGGCAAAGCCCTCTTGAATGACGGGTATTCCGTGTCGATTGTTGGATGGGACCGAACCGGTGATCCCTCTCACCAGAAATTTGTGTTGGGAATTCCAATTTCCCATTTTCATCTGCGCGCCGAATATGGCAGCGGGATGGGGAATTTAATAAAGTTACTCCAATGGCAGATTTTCCTTTGGCGCTGGTTGATAAAACATCAATCTGAATTTGACATCCTGCACGCCTGTGACTTTGATACAATTCTCCCTGCCTTATGGTGTAAATGGCTTTATAAAAAACGGGTGGTGTATGACATTTTTGATTTTTATGCGGATCATCTGCGGAACACTCCATCCTTGTTTAAAAAAATAATCCGATGGCTGGATTATTGGGCAATTTCCCGCGCAGATGCTGTCATTATTGCAGATGACACCCGCCGTGAACAGATTTCTGGCAGCCATCCCAGGAAGCTGGTTGTGATCTATAATACCCCGGATGATCTCCTGGTCTCGGCTGTTCCAAACGAGGAACAAATATTTTCCATTATTTACGTGGGCATCCTCCAGGTGGAACGACATCCCGAGTGGCGATTGGAACTGGCTGGGTTTGGTGGTGATGCGGAAATGATTCGCAACGCGGCAGCAGAAAGCTCCAATATCCGCTGGCATGGTCGGATTGACTACGATACCGCGCTTGCCCTCAGCCGACAGGCTTCTGTTTTGTTTGCAACATATGATCCTGCCATTCCCAACCACCGCTATTCCTCCCCCAATAAACTATTTGAGGCAATGATGCTGGGAAAACCGGTGATTGTGTCCCGGGATACAAATATGGATAAAATTGTCGTTGAGGCGGAATCCGGGTTGGTGGTCCCATATGGGGATTTACCTGCACTGGAAGCCGCGTTGCTTCGATTGAGTACTGATAAGGAGCTTTGC
>JAGVUS010000265.1 GCA_019136175.1 Chloroflexota bacterium
TTTTCGGGCATTGACTGCACCCCAGATGGGAAGACCGATAAATGCAGCAGCACAGCACATGAAGAAAATCCCCATGGTGACGTCTTCACCGGACACTCCCAATAAATCCCAAAACGAAGGCTTGGTGACGACGGTTGTGGGGACAACAGTACCAGGAAATGCTGCGCCAAAACGATATTCCTTGTCAGATTTCGCCTGGTCTGTGTACCAGCGGTACACCACCCGGTTTTGATCGTTGATAAACACTTCGTTGGGTTCCTCCGTACCAGGCCAGCCCCCCTTGGGAGGGTAATAACGGGGTTGATCTTCTGTAATATTTGGGGGAAGGATCAACGAAACGGTAGTAAATGTATTGCCACTTACACCATCAAAATAGTTGGGAACAAAGTTGAAACTCACATAGTCATTGCCATCCACTTTGGTGGTGAACAGGACATCGGTGATGCCATCCAGCTTGATGTAAACTTCTCCCTGCCCGCCGGGTTGGATGGAATTTGCGCCCAGTCCAAATTCAACCCCTCCACTCAAAACGGTGGATGATGCAATGTGTGTGATTTTCTTTCCGTTGATCGTCCCACTGAAATTGGAAAGCGAGTAGGAGCCGGGATAAGGCATTCCAACATCGATGTATTCCATCACAGGACCAGCAGGATCGTTGACAAACAGGTAATAGTACTCAATGGTTACATTTCCGCTTTCATCCACCGAGAAGGCTGCTTCCGACTCGGGAACGGTAAACGAATAGGACTGACCTGCAACACTGCCCGACAGGGACAGGAAGAAAACCAGGAACAAAATGCCCAGGATTTGGAATTTACGCATGCAAAACCTCCCCGTGGATGAGTCTTACCATTTTGGCTGTTCGGTTATTTGATAGACCGTGTGGCAATAAGGGCACGTGACCATGGGCGCTCCATTGACCACCTGGATGTTTTCTGCCTGCAATGTGCCGCCGCATGACTGGCATTTAATTGTATCCATGCTGACATTTCCTGGCAGGTCCACCTGCAGGGTGACCTGTTGAGGCTGTTCCGGAACGCGGGGTTGCAGAACCTTGGCGCCAATAAAGATTAAGACAAATCCAACACCTACCAGAATGAAACCGGTCAGCAACCACCCCCCCGGGTTATCCGATTGTGGACTGAAGGCTCCCAGGATGAATAAAACGCCAAATAGGATCAGGATGGCGGCAGCAATGTAGGCGAGAATTCTTAGAGTTTTCATGAAACCTCCGGGATCAGTACTGTGGAACGTGATGGATGGACTTCAAAGAATAGTTTAACATATTTTGACTGGTTGGAGACAATCCGGGATGGGATTGTGCTCATGCATGACCGTCACAGGAACAGGTGTTTCCTCTCCTATGATTGCAGGCACATCCGTACGGGAGTAATCAAAGGTATCTTATCATAAGATGCTTGACGAGGAGGTTTCATTGTGAAAATTCTCATGCTCTATCCCGAGTTTCCTGATACATTTTGGAGTTTTCGTCATGCGCTCCAATTTGTTCGAAAGAAATCCTCGTCACCACCATTGGGGTTAATTACCATTGCTGCCCTGCTGCCGGATCATTGGGAGAAACGCCTCGTTGACCTGAATATCCAGCCACTGCTTGATTGGCAGATTGCCTGGGCGGACATGGTTTTCATTTCTGCAATGGTTGTTCAAAGAAAATCTACGCAGGAATTGGTGGAACGTTGCAAGCGACGAGGGAAAACGATTGTGGCTGGCGGTCCCCTGTTTTTACAGGAATGGGAGAAGTTTCCCCTGGTGGATCATTTTATTTTAAATGAAGGTGAATTAACTCTCCCTGATTTTATTCATGATTTGGGGATGGGTACACCCAGGCGATTGTATCAGTCAACAGAATTTGCTGAAATGAGTTGCAGCCCTATGCCCATGTGGGAACTGGTCAACCTAAAAAGATATGATTCTCTCAGCATCCAGTATTCCCGCGGCTGCCCATTTGATTGCGAATTTTGTAATATTACTGCCATGCTGGGGCACAAGCCGCGAACAAAGTCGGCATCCCAGATTCTTGCAGAGCTTGATCAAATGTATCAATTGGGATGGCGAAGAAACATCTTCTTTGTCGATGATAATTTCATTGGGAATAAACGACAGTTGAAAGAGGAAATTCTTCCAGCACTGATTGAGTGGAGGAAGGGGAAAACAGGTTGTTCATTTGTTACCGAGGCGTCCATTAACCTGGCGGATGACCCGGAATTAATGGAAATGATGGCAGCCGCAGGTTTTACCCAGGTATTTGTGGGAATTGAAACCACCCATGAAGCCAGTCTGGTGGAATGCAATAAAGGTCAAAATCGAAATCGAAATTTATTGGAAAGTGTTCACCGGATGTTGAAAAAAGGTTTACAGGTGATGGGTGGATTCATTGTCGGTTTTGATCATGACCCGCCGGAAGTCTTTGATATGCAGATTGACTTCATCCAGAGAGCCGGGATCGTGACTGCAATGGTTGGCATGCTGCAGGCAATTGGAGGGACTCGCTTATACCAAAGAATGGAAAGCGAAGGCAGAATCCACCATGACACCACAGGGGATAATGCAGATGGAACAACAAATATCATTCCTCGAATGGGCGTGGAGTCCTTGAGAGCTGGATACAGCCAGGTGATGTCTCAACTGTATGAACCGGAGCTTTTTTATGAGCGCGTGAAGACCTGTCTGGCATTATATGAGCCTGTGCGGGCACCAGTCCGATTGGGCTGGGATGAAATCCACGCTTTCTTTCGCTCCATCTGGTTGTTGGGGATTGTAGGCAAAGATCGAAAATATTACTGGGACCTTTTCCGGTGGGTGCTGAAGAAATTCCCCCAAAAATTACCGCTGGCAATTACGTTTTCCATTTATGGGTACCATTTTCGGGCTGTGAACCGGCAAAATGGTTTGATATAATGAACGCATTGTTTATTATTGGTAAGGAAATCTACCAGGGTGAGGATTAACATTGGCTAACAAACGAATTGCTTTGATTACCGACAGTACCTGCGATATCCCGGCAGATTGGCGGAAGATGTATGACATCCGCATTGTGCCACTGACGTTGGTTTGGGGACAGGAACAATACCTGGATGGGGTGGATATGCAGCCAGCTGAGTTTTATGAGCGCCTGGCAACAGACCCTGTGACTCCAAAGACTTCCCAGCCCGCCCCCAGCCAGTTTCTGAGCGCTTTTGAAGCTGCAAGAGAAGATGGATATGAAGAGGCGATTGTATTCACCATCTCATCCAACATGAGTGGAACCATCGCATCTGCACGGCAGGCAGTCGAATTTTCTCCCATTCCTGTTCAGGTTGTGGATTCCCTGGAGAATTCCATGGGGTTGGGGTGGCAGGTAATCACAGCAGCCAGAACCAGGGAAAATGGAGGGGACAGCCCAGCCATGATCGCTGCGGCTCAAAAGGCGCGCACTACCATGAAGTATGGTATTTTACTCGATACAATGAATTACCTTGTCTCGGGTGGCAGGATTGGCGGTGCGGTGCGATTTCTTAACTCGGTGTTGCAGATTAAGCCGGAAATCTGGTTGAATGGCGAAACCGGAAAAGTGGAGGCGGGTCTTCCTGCCCGTTCACGCGAGAAGGGGATTGAAAACCTGTACAGGAATTTTTTTCGCAAGATGGATGTCACCAAGCCATTGCATCTGACTGTTCTTCATAATGCTGCACTGGAAGAAGCCAGGACCATGATGGAAAGGGTCATCAAAGATTTTCATCCTTTTGAAATATTTATCCAGATGTGTTCTCCCATCCTTGGGGCGCATACCGGTCCACGGGCTATTGCGCTCTGTGGTTATTATGAGATGTAATTCCAAAGGCTCAGGCTGATCTATAAGCCGCATTCTGTCCCTGCAGGGGTATCCAAAGGACGATTCAGCAGGAGGCGATCATCTCTCTAGGCGGTTTGTTGCCAATCCGCTCATGCAGCCTACCCGGAACTTGCGGAAGCGAGCAGCCTCCCAGCCACAAGGGCTTCGTTCCTGCTTGGCTTTGCTCCAGACGGGGGTTGCCTGGCTGCCGCATTACTGCGGACACCGGTGGTCTCTTACACCACCATTTCACCCTTGCCAGTGGTTCCCGCAGGGAGAACCAGGCTGGCGGTATGTTTCTGTGGCCCGATCCGGCAGGTTGCCCCGCCCCGGGAGTTTCCCCGGCGTCTTGCTCTGTGGAGTGCGGACTTTCCTCAGCCTTGCTTGCGCAAAGCCGCGATCACCCGATCAGCCTGAGCACTTCCATCTTACATGGGTTTGACAGGGGTGTCAATATGGAATGTGCCGATCATAAAGCCCGGTTATTGGTTGCCTGGTTTGAATTTCAAGACTATAATCCAACAAATTCTTCTTTGATGAGGGAACCATGAGAAAACCATTTGTAGCTGGAAACTGGAAAATGAATAAACTTGCCGGGCAGGCAAAAATCCTGGTAGAGGAAATGCTTCCCGGATTGCAATCTGTGCCTGCGGTAGAGTCTGTCCTGTGTCCACCATTTCTGTCATTGATGCTGGTATCGGAACTGGTTGCAAACACGGGTATTGGGGTTGGCGCCCAGAACCTATTTTGGGAAACATCCGGTGCTTATACAGGAGAGGTCTCTCCGGAGATGGTCAGGGAATTTTGTGATTATGTCATCCTTGGGCACTCTGAGCGCAGGGCATATTTTGGCGAAACAGACCAGACTTTGAACAAGCGTGTTCTGGCTGCCCTGAAGGTTGGACTGACTCCAATTGTCTGTGTTGGAGAAACCCTGTCTGAAAATGAAGCCGGGCTGACTGCAGATGTCATTCACCGCCAGGTTGTGGAAGGCTTGGCAAATTTGACTGCAGAACAGGGAGAAAAGCTGGTTGTTGCATACGGCAATCGGAACAGGACGGGCAGCAAGTGGACCAGTCGCCAATACCGTTTTAGCGGATATTATTCGCCCGACACTGGCGGATTTATTTGGTGATGAGGTTGCTCAGGGGATCCGGATCCTGTATGGGGGATCTGTGACCAGTGCAAACGCTGCCGAATTTTTTGGACAACCAGAAATTGATGGAGCATTGGTTGGTGGAGCCAGCCTGAAACCGGCGGATTTTGTTGCCATTGTGCAAGCTGCCGCTCAAACGATCTGAGCCCAAAAATCTTCATGGCAGGTACAGCCTTTGATGGTTTGGTCTGGTTGGTAGTTTGCCTGGTGGTGTTTATCCTGGTAAAACGAGCCCTTGATTTTGAAATTCAAGCCATTTTTCTCCTGATTTTTCGAAAGCCCAATTTTGCGATTGGGCTATATTCCATCCTGTTTCTTCCCGG
>JAGVUS010000162.1 GCA_019136175.1 Chloroflexota bacterium
GCTGACGGATTCGTGGTTCCATGAAAATCTCCCTGCCAATTATACGGCGTTTTGATTGAGGTATAATGAAACCCAAGAGGTGATTCCATGCACACACTGGTTGGACGCTGGTTGTTCTTTCTCATCACTTCGCTATCGCTTGCGCTGGGTCTGACCGGACCCGCCGCTCCTCCCACACCCCTGAGCGCTTCTGTGTACCTTGTCAGCCCATCCGCCTGCCCCACCGGCGGCTGCGCTGCCGGACAGCGGTTGAGCTTGCGGGGCAATTATGACCTGGGAGCCTACGACCCGGCGCTGTATCCCGAAGCAAATGTCCAGATGTGCGTGTACACCCCAATCAACTGGTCGGTCAGTAATTTCCTGGCGGAAACCACCGGCGGCGTGACCGGTGCGACCTATACACCCAGTTTCACCTATTGCGCCACACCCCCCACCGGTTATGTGCTGGCAGGCGGCTCCCTCACCTCGCTCGGGGGCAGTTATTTTGGCGACTCCCTGGGATTCTCCCTGCGCATCAACAAGACCGCCACCCAGTCCGGCTCGGTGCTGATGCGCGTGCTGGAAAACAACGGCACCAGCTGGACCCAGACCCAGCAGGGGTTTGTTGCCATTCCCGTGATTGCCAGCGCGGCCCAGGTTTTTGTTGCCAATGATGCCAGTGCCTGCGGTGTGAACAGCCCGTGCTACGTCAACAGCGGGGATGACCTGCTGGATGGCGGCGGGACCGCGTTGAAAGATGCCGTGGATGCCCAGAACCCGGTTACGTCCATTTCCATACTGGGGAATTACTTCATTAAAGACAACCCCGTATCCATTCAGCCTGCCCAGCCGCTGGTTGTGGAAGGTTTGAACGGTGCAAGCCTCTCCTACCAGGGTCCGGTCTGCACCAACCCCATGTTGACCATCAGCGGACCAGTGACCCTGCGCAACCTGGTGATCAACGATGGCAACTGTGTGACAACGCACCGCGACCTGGTGGAGATCAATTCCCCGGCGCCGGTGCTGCTGGAGTCGAATGATCTGCTGAACGGCAGGGATGCTGTTCACATCCAAAACAACATGGGAACAGTCACCCTGCGGTTCAATCACATCACCGGCAACAGCGGGTATGCTGTTCTGCGCGAGCCTGGCACAGGCACCGGGCAGGTTTCGCTGGTTGCCAATAACCTGTACGGCAACCGGACCGGCGCACAGGTGGAATGCAACCTGTTGGGGCGCGCCGATCATAACTTCTGGGGAGCCGGTGTCAGCGCTGCCAGCGCAGCCTCCCAATGCACTGTCACGGAAGGCAAGCGGCTGGGGGCACCTGCCCTGCACCTCACCGGTACACCCGGCGTCAGCGCCCAGCTGGTGACCGTCACCGATGTGAAACAATCCTATTTTGGCGGACAGGTTTCCGTCCAGCGCGCTGCCGATGGTGAAAATTACGACCTTTATCTTGTTAATCACGGCTTTGGCACCCCGGAAACCATCCCCTTTACGGGTGGCAGCCTGGATGACCTGACCCCGTGCAGCAATCATTACGATATTTTCCTGGCAGAAGGCGGCACCGCCCCGGTTGATACCAGTCTCTTTTTCCGGTATGACCTGACCTCCGGCTGTACCGCCACGATCGAGTCTTCGTTGTTCTGCGGGCAGACCGATCCTGCCAAATACCCGCTCTGGTGGTACGATCCGGCTTATTCCGTCACGGATGGCTGGGATACCACCGGGCAAAACCCGGCAGGACCGGGCGCAGGCGGTGCCACCGGACAAACAACCACCTGCCTGATGGACAGCAATGAAATCCAGGTGCTGCTCGATTCCACCGGGCGCCCCAACCTGACCCAGGACCTGAACTTCACGCCATTTTCCGTGGGACTGCCCAGCCAGCCATCCGCCATCATCCTGACGTCCTTCACTGCCACACCCGGCAATACCCAGGTGCTGGTGGAGTGGGAGACGGAATCCGAATACAATGTCTCCGGGTTTTATGTGCAGCGCAGCCTGGCGGAAGCCGGTCCCTTTGCGCGTGTGAGCAGCTTTATCCCGCACACTGGAACGCCGGTTGCAGGGGCAAAGTACGAATACCTGGATACCGGGTTGACCAACAACACTCCCTATTATTACCGGCTGGAGATCATCACCACGGATCTCAATTCGGTGTTTTCCGGCGTCATCTCCGCCACACCGGGATTGCCCACCGCCACACCCACGGCAACCGCCACCGCGACCGCCACGGCAACAGCCACCCCAACAGCATCCGCAACGGTGACACTGACCCCCACAGCAACACTGACACTCACCCCCACCGTCACCGCCACCGGACCAACAGCAACCCCCACCGTGACCATCACGCCGACAAGGACGGTCACACCCACCCGCACGGCAACCCGCACCCGAACGCCCCTGCCCACCCGCACCCGCACCCTGGCGCCGACTGCCCTGCGCACCCGCACACCCACCCGCACGGCAATCCCCACCCGCACCCAGGTTGGTGGAACGCCCGGTACGACAGTTCCAACTTCACCCGGCTACCCGTATGAAACACCCGGAGGACCGGCAAAAGCGACCACCACGCCAGGTGAAATCACCACACCGGATAATGGCTATCCGCCCGGCAGGCTGGAGACAGTCACAGGAGTTCCCACCCAGGCGGAAACCCTCAGCCCGGGCATATCCACCCATACACCCGCTGCAGCAGGCACGGTTACACCCACCCCGCCCACCCCGCCGGGGAAGAAAAACCGCTGGCTGATTCCGTTGATCATCATCCTGGGCGGACTGGCTCTCCTGGGGGGTGTGGGGTATTACCTGATCCGGCGCGGCATCCTGCCCATGCCGGCATTCCTCAACAAGCCGCTGGTGCTTCCTGCGTTCCTGCGCAGGCGCAAGCCGGAGGAATCCGAATCGCAGGAACCCGGTGAATCGGAACCCCTGCCGCCGGACGACGAAACACCGCAATAATCTCCCTTGTGATCAACTCCAGGCTCCAAAAAGCAGCCTGGAGTTTCTGATTGTCCATCCTTCCCCACGCACAGGAAATCCCACCATGAAATCCATAACGATCCATACCCTCATCATTATTACCTGCCTTTCCCTGATCCTGGCTGCCTGTCAGCCACTGCAAAAGTTAGCGGCTGAACCAGTCGGCGGATCCATTTCTGCTCTCCCGGGCAGCCCCGCCTCCATTTGCAACAAGAGTTCCGGGTCGGTGTGGGTGTCGCTGATTGACACCAGCACCAATGTCTCCATCCCAACCACAATCCAGGTCCAGGCAGGAGAATGCACCCGGACGGATACCCAGGATGTGCGCGGGCTGTGGGGAAAGCGATGCAAGTCCGGGGGCTTGAATTGCTCCTACCAGCTCTGGAACATGCAGGGCGGCAGCGCCGAAATTGTGGATGGCTATGTTACCCCGGAAGTGCCGGGAAGAATTCTCTACATCCTCCAGCAAAAGATCACCGGCAGATGGGAAACCAACCCGGATGTCCTGGGATTTCCATACCCGGACTCTTTGTCCGGTATTGGGTATGGATTTGCCAAGGCTGCGCCAGATGTAGCCAGCTGGACCATCATCGCCAATGCCATGAAGGACGATGAACTGGACTCAATTATGAAATTGACCTCCTTTGCCATGGATGGAACCAGTTGTGTTACAGACCTGGCAATTCTCTTCAGTACATTAATTGTTCCTCCGGAGATGTCCATCCACTGTTCCCAGGCAGCCGTCGGGCTCAATGATGTCCTGACAAAGTATCAAAAGCCCACCATCAACAGATATACAAACCTGGTTGCCCAGCACAGCAATCAATGCCTCTCCATCCTTAATGGAGATACCGGATGGGGCGCCCAGGTTGTGCAGGCAGAGTGCAATGGCGGAACCGAACAAGAGTGGAGTGTTGCCCCCTATGGGGATGGATTTATTCTCCTTGCCCGACATTCCGGCATGTGCCTGGACCTTTCCGGCGGAAAAACCGCCAACGGGACCGGCATCATCCAATGGGGCTGCTCTTCCACTCCAAACCAGACCTGGATGGTCACTCCCTCCAATGGAGGCTACCGGATCTCCCCCACCCTGGACAGCCGGTATTGCCTGGATATCTCCGGGGCATCCAGGGATGCAGGCGCACCGGCAATCCTGTGGGAATGCAACAACGGATCCAACCAGCTTTTCCTGGCACGCAACCCATAGGATTCGGGATTCATGAGTCAGGTCTTTATTTCCTACTCGCGGACGGATATTGCTTTTGCACGCCTGCTCTACCAGTCGCTGCAGGAAACCGGGAATGAAACCTGGATTGACTGGCAGGACATTCCCCCCAGTGCAGACTGGCTGGCTGAAATTTATGAGGCAATTGAAAGCTCGGATACCGTTGTTTTTATCATCAGTGAACATTCCCTCCAATCGGAGATTTGCAGCCGGGAGGTTGCACACGCCGCCGAAAATGGCAAACGCCTGATCCCCATTGTGCTGCCGGGCGTGGACCCGCAGTCCATCCCGCCGCAACTGGCAGCGTTAAATTGGATTTTCTTCCCCAGCGACAATACCCCCAACCCGGAGCCATTTCAAGCAGCCTTCCAGCAGCTCATTACCGCTGTACAGACTGACCTGGACTGGACGCGCGCCCATACCCGGCTGCAGGTCCGGGCGCTGGAGTGGGATCGAAAGCAACGCGACCGCGCGTTCCTGCTGCGCGGCAGGGATCTTGAGGAAGCAGAAGCATGGCTGGGGCAAACCAACTCCCAGCAAGCCACCCACCCCACGGCGTTGCACCAACAATTCATCCTTGCCAGCCGGAAGGATGCCCTGCGCCG
>JAGVUS010000357.1 GCA_019136175.1 Chloroflexota bacterium
CCTACGGGGTCATCACGCCCATCCGCAACCAGGGCAACTGCGGCACCTGCTGGGCATTTGCCTCCACCAGCCTGATGGAAACCGCCGCAGTGCGCGCCGGGCTGGGAACCGCCGCCACCGTGGATTACTCCGAACAGTACCTTGCCTCCTGCAACAACAGTGATTACAGCGAGGATTGCGATGATGGCGGCTGGGAGGGGCACCCCTACCATACCGATGCCTGGGGCAGACCCTGGAATGCCGTGCCCGCCCTGATCAACCCGCCGGGGGCGGTGCTGGAAAGCGCCTTCCCCTACACCTCCGGCACCACAGGCGTGATTGCCGGATGCTCGGCGGTGTACAGCCATCCCGCCGCCCTGCTGGATTGGGGCTTTGTGGGCATCAACTACCGCCCCACCATCACCGAACTGCAGCAAGCCATCCTGGATTATGGACCGGTGGTGGCAAATGTCTGCGCGGGACCTGCCTTCCAGGCATATCACGGCGGAATCTTCGGCACTGACGAGAAGGACTACTGCGCCCCTGACCGCATCAACCACTCGGTGGTGCTGGTGGGCTGGGGCAGCAGCGGCGGCACGCCCTACTGGATTGTGCGCAACTCGTGGGGCACCGGCTGGGGTGAAAGCGGGTACATGCGCATGGGCTACAACCTCTCCAACCTCGGCTGGCGTTCCAACTACGTTGCCACCGCCTACGCCAAGATCACCCCCGCCGTCACCTCACTCAGCCCTGTCTCGGCATATTTTGACACGCCGGACTTCACCCTCACCATCAACGGCAGCGGATTTGGCTCGTGGTCCACTGTCCAATGGGACGGCACCCCCCTCACCCCCGCCACCATCACCGCCACCCGCATCACCGTGCCCATCCACACCGCAGACTGGACGGACATTGGGTTAATGCCGGTGACGGTGACACGCTGACCGGCTCGAATTACCTGCCCACCTCGGTGGCGCGCTTCAACGGTACCGACCTGCCGACTGAATATGTGAGCAGCACCGCGCTGCGCGCCTGGATTGCCCCGGCGTTGATGTCTGCTGCGGGCAGCCAGCTGGTCACGGTTTTCAACCGCACCCCCGGCGGCGGAGACTCCGCCCCGGTGTGGTTCACCGTCCTGGCAAACCCCGTCCCGGTGCTGGCTGCAATCTCGCCTGAATCCATTTCATATGAATCAGCGGAGTTCCGCCTGGCGGCAACAGGCAGCAATTTTGTGCCTGCCTCGCAGATTTTGTGGGGCGGCTCGCCCCGCTTCACGTACTACATCAGCCCGACGGAATTGCAGGCGGTAATCTCCCCCGATGATGTTGCCAGCCAGGGTGAGGTTAACGTCTCCGTATCCTCCCCCACCCCGGGCGGCGGAATCTCCAGTCCCCAGTCCTTCACCATAAGCGACCACGCTGTGCCTGTCATCACCCGCTTTCGCCCGGCATACGTCCTGCTGAACCAGCCGCCTGCCTCCATCCGCCTGGAGGGCAGCGGATTTTATCCCGGCACCAGCGTGACGGTGGACGGCAAACCGGTCAGCCCGGTGCTGGTAGATGCCGGCACTTTACGGCTGGACCTGCCGACCTTCAACAGCAATCCGCCGGTGACCAACGGGACGGTGTATGCCATGCTGGAGCAGCCCGACGGGAAAATCGTCATCAGCGGGATGCCATGCTGGAGCAGCCCGACGGGAAAATCGTCATCAGCGGGGATTTCACCTCCGTCAATGGCGTGTACCGACCGGCAATTGCCCGCCTGCACCCCGATGGCGGGCTGGACCTGGGCTTTGTCCCGATCCCCTTGCCCCATTATGACGGATCCCCCACCCCCTACAAGATTACCGCCCTGGCGCTGCAATCGGACGGGAAGATCATCATCGGCGGGGATTTCCGCTACCAGGACGATTCCAATCACCAGTTTTACCAGACGCTTGCCCGCCTGAACCCGGACGGCTCGCATGATAAAGCCTTCATCCCGCCAGTGGGCATGTCGGGAGTGGCGGGGGCAACGGTCTGGTCAATCCTCATCCGCCCCGACACGACGGTCCTGGTGGCGGGGTACATCTCCGAACATCTCTGGGGCTTGCTCTGGGATGGTTCGGTGGATGCCTCCTTCCAGCGCATGGTCAAGAATTGCTGCGTGTATTCCGTGGACCTGCAGCCCGATGGCAAAATCCTGGTCGGCGGAACCTTCACCGAGATCAAGCCGGAACCGCCCACCTA
>JAGVUS010000343.1 GCA_019136175.1 Chloroflexota bacterium
GCCTCGCTGGATGAGGCTCACAAGCTCTACCGCAATCTTTTCCAGGACAATATTGACCCCACCCTGATCACCGACTGGGAGGGACGGGTGCTGGAAGCCAACCGCCAGGCTTCCGCTGTCACCTGCCTTTCGCAAGCAGACCTGGTGGGACAACAGGTAACAGCACTGCACGATGTGAACTGGCAGGTGGTGGGGGAAAAATTTGGCATCCTGCGCGGGGGGGAAATGCTGACCTACGAATCCACCCTGCATTGTGCCTCGGGTCAGCATATCCCGGTGGCAGTGTATGTCCATTCCAGCACATACCTGGGTGGCGACGCCATCCAGTGGATTTTGCGGGACGTGAGCGAACGCAAACGGCTGGACCTGATGCGCGAAGACCTGGCAGCCATGATCTACCATGACCTGCGCTCGCCGCTTTCCAACATTGTTTCCAGCCTCGATATCCTTCCCACCCTGCTGCCCAGGGATGCCAACCCGGTCATCGGGTCGGTTTTGCAGATCGCCTCGCGGTCGGCGGGCAGGATGCAGCGGATGATATCCTCACTGCTGGATATCCACCAGATGGAATCGGGGCAATCGATCCTGCATTTCAGCACCATTGCCCTGGATGAACTGGCGCTGGAGGCATTGGAAACCGTCCGCCCCTATTTTGAAAGCCGCCAGCAGAAAGTGGAAATCCATCTGCCGGTTGGACTGCCGCACCTCCACGTAGATGCGGAAATGATCCGGCGGGTGATCATCAACCTGCTGGAAAATGCCGGAAAGTATTCGCCGATGAACAGCCGGGTGATTCTGGGTGGGGATTATTCGGAAGGATGGGTGACACTGTGGGTGCAGGATGAAGGTCCAGGCATCCCACCGGAATCCCGCCTGTTGATTTTTGACAAGTTCATGCGCCTGCCGCAGGAAAACGTGCCCAAGGGAATGGGGCTGGGGCTGGCATTCTGCCGTCTGGCAGTCCAGGCGCATGGTGGTAAAATTTGGGTGGAAGGTCAACCGCAGGGAGGGAGTTGTTTCAAGTTTTCCCTGCCGGTGACAAACACCTAAGCTCCTCCAGATGGAAGGATTGGAACTGATGCAGGAAATTGCACCGCATGTATTCGTGGAAACGGCATACCCGGGCGTCACCCTGGGAGCCATCAACTGGCAGCATGGGTTGATCCTGATTGATGCCCCCCTGCGGGCGGAAGATGCCAGGTTGTGGCGGTCGTCCATGCTGAACATGGGCGGCGGAATTGACCGGCTGGTCGTCAACCTGGATGCCAATTATGACCGCACCCTGGGTGTGCGCGCCCTGGAGTGCACCATCATCGGTCATGAAAAAATTAACCAGGCATATCGTTCCCGCCCGGTCACATTTAAAGCTGGCAGCGGGGAAACCGGGTCGGACTGGGAAGTGTACAACAACCTGGGCAGCATCCGCTGGGCTCCCCCTGAAATTACCTTTACAGAGGAAATGCAATTGCACTGGGACGATCGTTCCTCCCTGCACCTGGAATATCACCCGGGACCTGCCACGGGGGCATCGTGGGCGATTCTACCGGACCAGGGCATCCTCTTTGTGGGGGACGCAGTGATTGCAGACGCCCCGCCATTTTTAGCCCAGGCAGACCTGCCCGCCTGGCAGGAAGCCCTCCGGTACCTCCTCAGCCCGCAGTTCCAGAATTACCTGCTCGTTGGTGGGAGGAACGGCTTGCTGACCCACAACCATGCCCGCCTGATGCTGGATTTCCTGGTGGAAGTCCACCAGAAGATGGAAGAACTGGCGGAACGAAAAGCCCAGCCCGACGAAACCACTGCCCTCGTGGAACCCCTGTTATCACGCTTCCGCTTCCCGGAAGAAAAGCTTGCCCAGTATACCAACCGGCTGCGCCACGGTTTGCACCAGTATTACCTTCGCCATTACCGCCCCAGCAGCACAGATATTGAGGAGTAGAAACCATCCATGACCAAACCCGCCTTCCATGTTCCTCTCGTTGAAGCCTGGCGTGGACCCATTGTTGAATCCATTATGTATGGATCAGCTGCCATTGTGGATTCCCATGGCAGACTGCTTGCCGCTCTGGGTGATCCCGGCGGCATCACCTACCTGCGTTCCAGCAGCAAGCCCATCCAGGCAATTCCCCTGGTGGAGCGCGGCGGGATGGACGCATATGGGCTGACAGACCAGGAACTGGCATTGATTTGCGCCTCGCATTCCGGGATGGATGAGCATGCTGCCGTTGCAGCTTCCATCCAGCGGAAGGCTGGTGTCACCGAATCCGACCTGATGTGCGGGGTACACCCCCCCACCCACCGCGAGACCCACCTGCGCATGACCATGCGCGGCGAGGAGCCCACCTCCAACCGCCATAACTGTTCGGGAAAACACTCCGGCATGCTGGCACTGGCACAACAGATGCAGGTGCCCACTGCTGATTACATCCAACCAGACCATCCCATCCAGAAAGTGATTTTACAAACCTTTTCCGAGATGAGCGGCGTGCCGGTGGAGCAGATTCCGGTTGGCGTGGACGGCTGCTCGGTGCCCGTGTTTGCTGTTCCCATGTATAACGGCGCATTGGCATTCGCCCGGCTGTGTGATCCCTCCGGGCTGGCGGAAAACCGGGCGGCTGCCTGCCGCCGCATTACCCATGCCATGGCATCCCACCCGGACATGGTGGCTGGACCGGGGCGCTTTGACACGCTCATCATGCAGGTGGGTGGCGGCAGAATTATCTCCAAGGGTGGAGCCGAGGGGTACCAGGCAATGGGATTACTGCCCGATGCACTCTTTCCCGGCAGCCCGGCGCTTGGCATTGCCATCAAGATATCGGATGGCGACCAGGGCGACTATTACACTGGCGGGCGCGCCCGCTCGATTATTTCGATTGAAATCCTGCAGCAACTGGGAGCAATCACCCAGGAGGAGATTGACGGACCGCTGGCAAAACTGGCAGCCCGCCCCACCTACAACTGGCGCAAGGTTCAGATTGGCGAACTTCGCCCGGCGGCATTTTCGCTGGCGGTCTCCTTTTAAGTTCCGAAAACCATGCCCAAACGTCCCCGCTCGTCCGGCACCTCCACCAGCACGTTCGGCAGCCCCGGGCGGGTAAACCATGACGCCTCCCCCTTCTACGAAAGCCGCCTGTACGCAGACCTGCCCCAGGAAGAGAAGGTGGAATACCTTGAAAATCCCATTCCATCTGAACGGCTGAATACCATTGTCTGCCGCAGCAGCGAGGAGATGAACGACCTGCCGGATTGCTCGGTCCACCTGGTGGTGACCTCGCCGCCTTATAACGTTGGCAAGGAATATGACGCCGATCTTTCGCTGGCGGAATACCGGGATATGCTGCGGCGGGTCTGGAAGGAAGTGTACCGGGTGCTGGTGCCAGGCGGGCGCGCCTGCATCAATGTTGCCAACCTGGGACGCAAGCCCTACCTGCCCCTCCACGCATTTCTGATTGCCGACCTGCTGGAACTGGGCTTCCTGATGCGGGGAGAGATCATCTGGAACAAGGCGTCCAGCGGCAGTTCTTCCACCGCATGGGGGAGCTGGCTTTCCGCCCGCAACCCGGTCCTGCGGGATGCCCATGAATATGTGCTGGTTTTTTCCCGGCAGATGTACGCACGCGAATCCACCGGACGAAACAGCACGCTGACCCGCGAGGAATTCCTGGAATACACCCGCAGCGTCTGGACACTGCCTGCCGTCCAGGCAAAATCCATTGGACACCCGGCACCATTCCCGGTGGAACTGCCCCGCCGACTGGTGCAGCTGTACACGTTCTCCGGCGATGTGGTGATGGATCCCTTCATGGGCAGCGGGCAGACCGCCATTGCTGCACTGGAAACAGGCAGGCAGTTCGTGGGATACGAAATCAACCCGGAGTATGTTGCCCTGGCGCAACAGAGAATTGCACATGCCGGGCGGGAGAAAAGCAAATGACCGATTCAACCACTCCACTCAAAGACCGCGCCCTGGCTGTGTACAACCGCCTGCTGGAAACCTACGGCTTGCCGGAATGGCGTGAACCACTGCCTGCACTGGATGAACTGGTTTCCACCATCCTCTCGCAAAACACGAATGATGTCAACCGGGACGTGGCATTCCACCGGCTGCGCGCCCGCTTTCCAACCTGGGAGCAGGTTCGCGACGCCAATCCGGCGGACGTGGTGGAAGCCATCCGACCTGCCGGGCTGGCAAACCAGAAAGGTCCGCGCATCCAGGCTGCCCTGCGGGAAATCACAAGGGAGCGCGGCGCGCTGGATCTGAATTTCCTGCGGGATTGGAATCCCGCCGATGCACACGCCTGGCTGGTGAATTTCCACGGGGTGGGACCCAAAACTGCGGCAATTGTCTTGCTGTTCTCGTTGGACATGCCCGCCTTTCCGGTGGATACCCATATTTACCGCGTCAGTGGACGATTGGGACTGCGCCCGGCGCAGATGACCGTGGAGCAGGCACACCCGCACCTTGCCGGGTTGTTTCCACCGGAAACCTATGGTCCTGCACACCTGAACCTGATTCGCCTGGGACGGGAGACCTGCCACGCCCGCAAGCCGGACTGTCTCCGCTGCCCGGTGCGGGACCTGTGCGATACAGGGCGGGATTTGGGTTCGTAAAAAGCCGGTTGCGGAACAAACCCATGAACGTTGTATAATAGGGATATTCCCTTTTTTACTGATTCCAACCCACCAAATCCCATGCCGGGAGGGACAGCCAATTGGCTCTGGAAGGTTCACTTATCACTCTGCAGATCGATACCGGGGGAGTGTTAACCGCCGCGCCTGCACCTGGACAGGACGAATCTGCCAGCTGTGGTGGACGAAATCCTGGCAGGCTGGCAGCCACCGGCGGATGTACTGAACCACCTGCTGCATGCCGCCCAGCCGCGGGTGATCCGCACCAACCTGCCGGAATTGCCGTGGGAAGTCTGGTTTGGCAGCCGCGGGATGAGCATTTCACGCCTGCCGGTTGATGGGGACTTCTCCCCATCCCCCGCCGGTGCACCCGTTAAACCGAAGCTGGTGCTGATGACCGCCTCGGAAGAATTGTTATTAAAGGATTCGCATTTCCGCCGGTCGGTCCTTTCCGACCTGCAGGCGCTGGAAGAATCGCTGCCGGATGGAGTTGTGGAACTTCATTGGGATCCAAACGCCGATCCCGGCGTTCAGATTGCAGCAGAAAATCCAAGCCTGCTCTACCTAGCCGCCCCCCTGCAGATCCTGGAT
>JAGVUS010000005.1 GCA_019136175.1 Chloroflexota bacterium
ACCGCCATCAGCAGCACCGATACCGTCAACTGTGCCAACCTGGCAGCCGCCCAAAGCGAAGACCTGCAAGGTGACACCACCGCGGAACTGCGCTCGGAACTGCTGGGGACAGCCCCCAACCAGGTCTTCGTCATCCAGTGGAAAAATTTTAAGCATTACGGGTCAGGCGGAACCGGTGACAACTACAATTTCCAGATCCGGCTCTACGAAACCTCCAACCTGGTGGAATTTGTGTACGGGACGTACATCAAGAACGCCACTGCCCGCACCCCCCAGGTGGGCATCAAGGGTGCCAACAACACCGACTACGAGAACCGCACCACCACCACCGACTGGGCAAATTCGACGCGCGGCACCGCCAACAACAATACCATGGCGCTCAACACCACCGTGTATCCGCCCAGCGGGTTGACCTACACCTGGGCGCCGCCGCCCCCCGCCGCCAACCTGACCACCTCCACCAAGACCGCCCCGGTGGAATCGCTGGTGGGTGCGCCCATCCATTATGACATTGCCATCACCAACACCGGCGACCTGGCGACCACGGAAACCACCCTGGCAGATCCCATCCCGGCGGGCACCACCTATGTACCGGACAGTGTGACCTGCGATGGTGGAAGCTGCGGATATGATGATGTCTTGAACCAGATCACCTGGTATGGTCCGCTTGACATCGGGCAGACTTGCCCTGCGGCGGCACGGTGACGAATACCGCCACGATTGAAGATGCCATCGCCATTCCAACTACCGTGGTGCGCAGTGCCAGCACCAAGCTGGTGGCGGTCATCCCCGTCCCCATCCCGCTGACCAGCTTTGACGAGGAAACCTTCCCGCCTGATGGCTGGGTGCAGACCCAGCTGGTGGGCACCGGGTTGTGGAACCGCGTCACCTCCGGCACCAGCCCCACCATCCTGCCGCACAGCGGTGCAGGCATGGCGCGCTGGAATGCCTACAACTATACCAGCGGCACCTCCGCCCGGCTGGAAACCCCCACCCTCACCCTGCCGGTGGATGAACCCTATGCCCTGGCATTCTACATGTCCCACGATACGGGCTATGCCTCGAATGGCGACCGGATTGAGATGCAAATTTCCACCGATGACGGTGCCACCTGGACCGACATGGGAATTGTGTTTTACCGCTACAATGCCGCCTACACCACCCCGGGCTGGGGGATGCACACTGTGAACCTGGCAGCCTATGCCGGGCAGACCCAGGTGAAGGTGGGCTTCAATGCCATCAGCGGCTATGGCAACAATTTCTACGTGGATGATGTTGCCCTGCTCGACGCCGGTTATGTTGTGGACGTCCCGGCGGGCGGCAGTGCCACTGCCATCGTCTCGGTGGATGTGCCGTTTGGCGCGGACCTGTTTGACAGCGATTCCCTCACCGTAACGGCAACCCCGCAGGAATACCCCGATGCCTTTGCCATCTCCACGGTATCCACTTCCTTCAACGGCTTTGCAGGCAACTGGACTGCCATGGCGCCCCTGCCGGAAGGACGCGTCTTCCATGCTGAAGCGGTGACGGAGGACTACGTCTTTGTCATCGGCGGCACGAGCGATGCAGGCGGAGCAACCCCGGTGGACACCAACTACCGCTACACGATTGCCACCGATACCTGGGAGACCATGGCGCCCCTGCCCATCACTGCCAGTGAAATTGGCGCAGCAGTCCTGGATGGCAAGATTTACATCCCTGGTGCCTCCACAACCATTTGGGACGACAATACCTACGTTTATGATATTGCAGCGGATACCTGGAGCACCATTCCCACCAGCGGCGGGTTCATCGGCGGCTCGCAATATGCCGTGGTGGCGGACCCGGATGCCGGAATCCTCTACCGCCTGGGCGGATTGGTGGATGACGGCGCAGGTGGATCGGTCAGCACAAACCGGGCATTTGCACTGGACACCGCCACCCAGACCTGGACGGAAATCAATATCTATGCTGCCGGCGGCGTGGGCTTCCCGGGTTTTACCCCGGTTAACACCACTGAAATTTTTGACGGCACCGCCTGGTCCTACGGCGCGCCTGTCCCAACGGATGCCACCCTGACCCGCTGGTCATACAACGCCTATGGCTCCGCCTGGGATTCGCTGATGCTGATGGGCGGACGGCGTGATACCTCCTGGGGTGTCCTCAACCACACCGGCATGTACCTCACTGCGGATGATGCCTGGGTAACCTCGCCCACCCTGCCCACCCTCACGCTGGGGCGCGTCTACCTGGCGGGCGGGTCCAACACATCCTCGCTGTGGGCAACTGGCGGGCGCAATTCGGGCGGCAGCATCCTGTATGACACCCACGAGTACCTGCCGGTCTGCGTGGAGGCTGTTGCCGGTGTTGTGGTCACCCCGGAAACCGATGAGCAGTTTGGGCTTGCCGGGACGGATGTCACCTACACCCTGACGTTGGAAAACACCGGGAACATGCCGGATGAATACTGGGTGGACATTGACAGTATCTGGATGACGAATTACTCACCGCTGGATCCCATCGCATTGGGTCCTGGAGAGACCGTGGAAATCACGGTGATTGTCAGCGTTCCTCCCTCCGCACTCAGCGGTAATTTTGACGTCGCGACTGTGACCTTCTATTCCATGAATGATGGCGCGGTCAGCGATGCCTCCACCCTGACCACCACGGCAGTGGTCCCGCCGGTCTTCACCAAGGAAGCCCCGGCAGAGGCGATCATCGGGGATGTGATCACCTACACCATCACGTTGGATCCCTACTATATGTTTGCA
>JAGVUS010000279.1 GCA_019136175.1 Chloroflexota bacterium
TAAATAAACATTGAAGGCGATTAATGGCTGGCGTGCACCGATGACGGTTGCCCCGGCGGGTCCCACCACACGGGGTCCAAAATCGGGATCGCGTTCGGGATTGATGCCCATTTCTTCCTTGAGTGCTTCATACTGCCCCCGGCGGATGTTTTCCAGCCCCTGGCGTTCCGGTCGGGTGGCGGCTTCTTCATATAAGTAGATCGGGATATTCAACGTTTCCCCAACCCGCTTGCCCAGTCTCCGCGCCATCTCCACGCAGTCCTGCATGGTGACATCGCTGATTGGGACAAATGGTACCACGTCGGTGGCACCAATTCGCGGATGTGCGCCGGTATGTTGATCCAGGTTGATCAGCTGGGCAGCCCTGGCAATTGCCTGGTAGGCTGCCTCTTCCACCTGCGCGGGTACACCGACAAAGAGGATGTGAATGCCAGGCACGGATTGTATGGCGGAAATGATTGCCTCCACCACTTCCGGGCGGCGGGCTTCGGAAAAATTGGGAATGCATTCAACCAGTGGATTTGCCATCATACCCTCTTGACTTTGTGATGGCGTAATTATAATATAGTTGATGCCGTCCGCTGCCGGGCAGGAAGGCTGATCCTCTGAATCAGGAGGAACCTCATCCGCCCGGGAACCGATGGACAAGGAGGCAAGCATGTGTGGACGATTCAGCCTGACCCTGGATGCGGATGAGGTGCGGCAGGCACTGCGGCTGGGGGAGATGCCGCCGGACTGGCAGCCGCGCTACAACGTGGCGCCTTCCCAACCGGTGGCGGTTGTGATGGATGCGGAAACGCGCGATGTGCGCTGGATGCGCTGGGGTTTGATCCCCTCCTGGGCAAAGGATGAGACCATTGGCAGCCGGTTGATTAATGCCCGCGCGGAGACCCTGGTGGAAAAGCCATCCTTTCGATCAGCTTTTGCCCGTCGGCGCTGCCTGATCCTGGCGGATGGGTTTTATGAGTGGCTGCGTCCTGCCACCGGCAAGGGCAGATCCCAGCCGTATTACTTCCGGCTGAAGAGCCGCAAGCCCTTTGCCCTGGCGGGCTTGTGGGAGACGTGGCGCTCCGCACCGGAAGCCCAGCCACTGACCACCTGCACCATCATCACCTGTGCAGCCAATGCGATGGTTGCCCCCGTCCACGAGCGGATGCCGGTGATGCTGGCGGGAGAACCTGCCTGGGACTGGCTGACGATTGACCATCAGGCGGTGCTGCGGGCGATGCTGGCGCCCTTCCCACCGGAGAAGATGGAAGCCCTACCTGTGGAACGGTTTGTCAACGACCCGGCGTTTGATTCGCCGGACTGCCTGAAACCTGCGGATATCTGAGTTCTTCCTGATGGATTTGAAAAATTCTGGCTAATGAAACATCAGCCCCCGGAAATCATCAACCGGGGGCGTTATTTAAGGTCAACAGGATGATCTATGGAACGTTGGGAATCTTCAGAATGACGCCAACGACATACCCAGCCAGTGCGCTTACCGTACCGATGACTGCCATTTCCAATCCACTGCGCCAGGGACGACCGACTGTGATGCGTGCTTTGTAAACCCCTACAACGAACAGAACCATGGCGGTGATGAAAATGGATGTGATCATGCTGAGCCCCACCGGCAGAAATAGAAAAGGCACCAGCGGAATCAGCGAGCCGACAATGGCGGATAATCCCACCACAATTGCTGAACGGAAAGCGAGGGATCGATTGACCGGTGACAGCCTGTGTTCCTCCGCCATCATCACCGCAACCCAGATATCCTGGTTGTCGGTGATGGTATCCACAATCCGATCCAGCAGTTCGCCGGTGAACCCTTTTTTGGCATAGATGGAACGCACTTCATCGCGTTCCATGTGGGGTGCTTCCTGGATATGGCGATACTCACGCTCGCGTTCACTTTCATAATAGTCCGCATCTGCCATGGTTGAGGTGTATGCCACAGCACCCATGGAAATCGATTCGGCAAATGCTGCCGCCAAACCTGCCACCAGAACAATGCCGGGGTCGCTGGTCGCTGCCGCCACACCCAGAATGACTCCCAGTACATTGACCAACCCGTCCTGACCACCCAGAATGACATCGGAAAGACCATTGGCTTTCTTGTGGTTATCCTCGTCCAGCTTATAGTCTTGAGCTACCGTTATTTTTGTTTGTGCAATGCTTTTCCGCTGTGTTTTCATTGCTTCCTTTCCTCTCGAATAGCAATCCATATCTTTCGCGACAAAATATACCGGGCAAATCCCGGTTTGATGAATTCCTCGATGCCGTGTCGTTTCAGACGATTGGAGGTCGGAGCAGGGGCTTCCAGGACAGGGAAGAACCGGAGCAACCAGGGAGGCTGATTTCACACGTTAGATCATGATTCCCCCATGTCTCACTGGTCAGGATTAACATGGGATGGTCATCCTCAAGGGACTCTTTTACCAGGCGGGATCGTACATTCATGGATTGGTTGGCTGTGTTGTGATGAAGGCTCTCCGCAATCACATGCATTGCCAATCCGCAGATGCATAACATAATCAGGAAAACAACCCAGGTGTGACGGATTGTGCGGATCTCACCGTTCTTTTTGGACATGATCCACTCCCTGCTGGAACAATGCAATAATATGCGGATCATCCACGAGATAGTACACTTCCTTGCCCTGGCGGCGGGATTTTACCAGCCGCATCTGCCTCAACCACCGCAAGTGGTGTGAAATGGCAGATTCGCTGATGCCAAGATTTTGTGCCAGCCCTCCCACGTTCTGTTCGCTCTGCACCAATACGGAGAGGATCTGCACCCGACTGGTGTCGCTGAAGGCGCGGAAAAGTTCAGCCACGTGGGCGGCTGTATGTTCATCCAAAACAAGGTCTTTGATATCCATTTTCATTATTAACATCTGCATATATGTTCAAATGTTGTATTATACACCAGTATCCGACATTTGTCATTGTAATTGACGCGAAGATTTTATAAAATCCATCCAGTTATTTTTGATGGATGAAGAACCGGCTGACTATTCGTGGAATAATCATTCAATTTCATTCTTGACCTGCTGTGAATCTCTGGTAAAATATTGCTCTAGCGCCCCCATGGTCTAGTGGTTAGGACACAGCCCTTTCAAGGCTATAACCGGAGTTCGAGTCTCCGTGGGGGCACAGGAAAACCTCCTGTCTTATTAAGACAGGAGGTTTTATTTTCTCCTGTGTCGTATCCCCACTGCCGGGGGCCTTGATCAGATCATACAAATTGTAAAACTCTGGCGGATCCTATCCTGACACCACTCCAGAAAACACTAACATAATAAATGGTACAATCAATTGGGGCAGGTCAAAACCTATATTCCGCAGGTACAATTTCTCAAAGCGGGGCAATTCTAAATTTACACAAATAATACAAGGCAAACTCATGAAAAACAACCTACCCATTCTTTCGATCATCATAATGCTTGTCCTGTTAGCAGGATGCACGTCTGTACCAACCGCTGACCTGGAAGACACAAGGGCAGCTATCGTCACACCTACGCGTGAACCAACGGCCACCTCCACCGTAACTCTCGTTCCCTCTCCCACCCCCAGCCCCGAGCCGACAGTAGATACAAGGTGGGAAATACCAGATGATAGTTTGGCAGAACAAATTAAAAGCGCTATGCCGGTGATGTGTGGGGTGGTAAACATTATTTAGACACAAAAAGGGGTCACTGTAAGGTGGACTCCTTTCTTAAGGTTGAGTATAGCATAACCTGATTGTTCACGGCATAAACAGCAGCTGGCGTCTGATAGTTGAGTGCCTGATGCGGACGCTCAAAGTTGTAGAAGTGAAAATATCGCGAAAGTCCTAGCCGGGCTTCACGGGGCGACTGATAATCGTTGAGGTACACCTCCTCGTATTTCACCGAACGCCACAAGCGTTCGGTGAAAATGTTATCCGCAGCTCGGCCACGGCCATCCATACTGATTTGCACGTTGGCAGCCAGCAACCGCTCCAGATACTGCGAACTGGTGAAATGGCTTCCTTGATCACTATTCCAGATAGTCGGAGTGGACAAGGAGAGTGCTCGATCTACAGCGACCAGAACAAAGGGTAATTCCAGTGTTTGATCGACCTCCCAGGCCACCACAAAACGCGAGAACCAGTCAATGATTGCCACCAGGTAGATCCAGCCGCCATGCAGGCGGACATAAGTGATATCGATCCCCCAAACATGATTCGGGAAACTGGCCGCAACATTCCGCAGTAAATAAGGATAAATTTTGTGTTTGGGTGCCGGTTTGCTGGTATTTGGGCCGGGTGCGATGCCTGCAATCCCCATTTCTCGCATATAGCGCTGCACTGTCGGGCGCGAAATCATATTCTGTTCCTGGTTGAGTACTACGGTGATGCGCCGAGAGCCGTAGAACGGCCAGTGGGTATAAATTTCATCAATCCGATGTTTGTTTGCCACTTCTTCTGGAGAAGGCGGCTGCGGGCTGTAGTACAGGCTGGATCTGCTGATGCCCAGCAGTTCGGCTTGCGTTCTGATGGATAGTTCCGGCAATCCTGGTTCGATCATCGCCAATCGCTCGCTTCTACTCAACATAGCCAGATTTTTTTTTGAGCCAGTTGAGCTGCGTCGTCAATCGGCCTATCTCGGTGTACAGTTCGTTCACCTGGCGTTCGTGTTCAGCCTGCCGGGTACGTTCACCTCTGGCCTCATCCTCGAACAGCCTGGGCAGATTTTCCATAGCTTGCTTCTTCCAGCGATACAGAACGTTCGGATGTACCCCGTATTCTGAAGCAATCTGATTGACCGTCTTTTCTTCTTTCAGGATTTCCAGCGTAATTTGCGCTTTTTGACTGGCGGAAAAGTGTTTTCGTTTGGGCATGATATTCCAAGTTTACACCTTATGTCTGCCCTTTTTGGTGTCTAATTTTTGTTATCCACTTAACTTCTGGTGCTTCATCATTTCATCTCCCAATAATCTTTATTGTGGTTGAAGTTCCAATCTTGAGCGCCTGTGAACATCCAAAACACGTAGCCATTTCCCATACCCACGCTCA
>JAGVUS010000104.1 GCA_019136175.1 Chloroflexota bacterium
CGCACGAACAATGACATCCTTGACACCCAGCTCATCCATTGGACCGGAGAGCATGCCAAACATGACCGTCACCAGGGAGATCAGCGCGATGGCAACCAGCACCAATCCCCTGGTGGAACGAAACAGGAATTCAAATCGTTCCGTCATCCATTTCATGTGGACTCCTTCAGTACAGGCGGTATTTCACTCTCCCCAACCATACCAGATTCAGCCTGTTATTGCATTGACTTTTGTCAATTGGGCAAGGTGTTGATTGCTAGCGAATCCAGGGGGTGGACGAGCTGATTTCCTCCAACCTGTTTGGTTGATCCACAAGAATCTGCCTGGTTGTCGCCTGGACAATCCCCGTGGTTTTAAAGCTTTTCAACGCCCGGCTGAAAGCCTCCGGCACGGTGGCAATCCGGGCAGCCAATTGATGGTTGGGATGCTTGCGGCGGTCAATGGGCTGGGTGCCTGCCTGGCTGAGTTCCAACAGCAGCTTGGCAGCCCGTGCCACCACAGTGCGGAAGGAAAGATCTTCAAAATGGCTGATCAGGCGGCGGTTGCGCCCCGCCAGCACCTGCAACATCCCTAAGCCAATCCGGGGATGCAGCAGGATCATCTGTTCCAATTCGGTAGAAGAAAGCTGCCAAGTGATGGTTTCCTCCAAGGCAATCACAGTCACCGGTGCAGGTCCCCCATCCAGGGCTGCCACCTCGTTGAACATCAGGACCGGTTCGAAAATAGCCAGGATGGAAACCTGCCCCTGCGGACCGAGACGGCAGAGTTGAATCCGCCCGCTGAGCAGGACAAATAGGTCAGAAGAGATATCCTCTTCCAGTAACAGGTATACTCCCTGTGGATACCGGTGGATTCTGCCCGTTGAGATAATCTCCTTCACCTCGGGCAGGGAAAGACTGCGAAAGTGTTCCACCTGGGAGAGGCGGTTGGCAAGTTCATCCAGGTTAAGCATCACAGGATGATTATACCCAAATCTCAACCCGGCAAAGTCAAAACTGCTCTTGGGCGGATAACGGGGGGCGAATGCCACACCCTCCCCGGGTGCCCGTGGATATCCCGGCGTATCAATTTGAAACAAATCCTGCCTGAGCGGGTAACGGGAGCCGAATACCACACCCTCCCTGGGTGCCCGTGGATATCCCCTCTTATCAAGTTGAAACAGTTGCTGCCTGAGTGGGTAACAGGAGCCGAATACCACACCCTCCCTGGGTGCCCGTGGATATCCCCTCTTATCAAGTTGAAACAGTTGCTGCCTGAGCGGGTAACGGGATTCGAACCCGTGTATATAGCTTGGAAGGCTATCGTTCTACCACTGAACTATACCCGCGTGGTACCGGCGATTATACCAGAATTTAAACCATTTTTTGCCTTGCGATTCCAGTTTATGCTATACTTTTCAAATATAAAACCAGCGGAGGTAATTCATGAAAAAACATTTGGAAGGAACGGTTGCACTGGTGACCGGTGCAAGCAGCGGAATTGGTGAAGAAACTGCCCGCCAACTGGCGGCAGAAGGAGCAATTGTAGCAATCACTGCCCGCCGCAGGGAACGCCTGGAAAAACTTGCCGCCGAAATCAGGGACGCGGGTGGAAGCGCCATGGTGATCCCGGCAGATATCACCCGCCAGGATCAAGCCATCCAGGTTGTGGAGCAGACTGTGGAAAAGCTGGGGCGGCTGGATACCCTGGTGAACAATGCCGGGCTCATGCTGAATGGGATGATCTTCAACGCACCCACTGACGAATGGGATCGGATGGTTGACATCAACCTGAAGGCATTGCTCTATACCACCCATGCCGCCCTGCCGCATTTGCTGCAGGCTGCAGAAAACTCGCCACGGCAGGTTGCGGACATTGTCAATATCAGCTCGGTGGCTGGCAGGCGGGCGCGCCTGGGTGCCGGGGTGTACAATGCCACCAAGTTTGGCGTAGTGGCATTCACCGAAGCGCTTCGGCAGGAAGTGACTGCAAAACACCTGCGGGTTTCCGTTGTGGAACCCGGAGCAGTTCGAACGGAACTGGACAGCCACATGAAACCCGAAATACGCGCCATCACCATGAAGCCATTTGAAGGAATCACTGTCCTGGAATCCGAGGACATTGCCGAAATTGTTGTATTCATCGTCACCCGGTCATGGCGTTCGGCAATCAACGAAGTCCTGGTTCGTCCCACCGAACAATCGTTTTAATTCCTTGCATTTTCCAAAGCCAACCCAAAACGACCCTCCCAACGGGTCGTTTTGATTTCTTTTTTTAAATCCCCATTTCCATTCTTCACTATAATTAACAGGATTGTCCATCCACAAAACAGGGATCCCCAGGAGGCATGTTCTCATGAAAGAGCCCAAATTCAAATCCTTCAACTATGCAATTGGTATGTTTGGGACGTCCATCCCCATCAATATGTTAAAGACCTATGCTGCCATCTTCTACGTGGACAGACTGGGGTTGACCACTCCCCAGTGGTCGCTTGTCCTGCTGGTATACACATTTATTGATGCAATTGACAATCTTGTGTACGGGTATCTCTCCGACCGGACACGCACCCGCTGGGGGCGCCGCCGTCCCTGGCTGGTGATTGGTACACCCCTGCTGGCACTTGGCTTGATCGCCTTTTACAGCCCGATGGACTTCCTGGCAGGAAACTCACTGTTGGCGTATGCCATGGTGTTTTACATCTTTACCGGCACACTCGACTCGGTCATCAACGCCAATTACGGTGCGCTTTTCCCTGAACTCTTCCGCACGGACGCCAGCCGCGCTGCCACCAACGCCCTGCGGCAGGCATTCCAGCTGATGGCAATGATCATCAGTATTGCCCTCACCCCCATGATCACATCCGCAATTGGGTTTCGGTTGACTGCCATCATCTACGGCATCCTGGGCGGTTCAGTCATCCTCTACATGGCATTGACGAGCCGGGAAGTGGTGGTTGGGGAAGCCGAACCCAAACCGCAATTGTGGGACAGTATCAAGAAACTGTTTTCCAACCGGAAATTCTGGGTTGCCGGGTTTGCCAATGCGTTTTACAGCGCTGCCATGTCCCTGGTGCTGGCATCCATGCCATTTTTTGTCAAGTACCGCCTGCAAATCCCGGATGCGCAATCCACCATCCTGTTTGCATCGGTCTTGTTGATTGCCATCGGGTGCGTGGCGATCTGGGCGCGCTGGGTGAAACGCTTTGCCCTGATTCCCGTCTGGCGGGCAGCGCTTGCCTCGCTGGCAATTGCCTTCGTCCCCCTCTACTTTGCCAATTCGTTGGTAACAGCCATCATCGGAAGCGCACTGGTGGGTTTTGGTTTTGCTGGTGTCATTACCACCATGGACTTGATTGGCACGAAAATCATGGATGAGGATACCCGCAAGCACAATGTTCGCCGCGAGGGAATCATTTCCAATGCACTGGGATTCATGAACCGTCTGAATGGACTTTTCACCAGCTTTGCCTTCTTCCTCGTTTTCAAATTATTCGGCTTTGAAAGCGGTTTAAATCCCGGCACGCAGCCGGGCAACGCCTCCCGTTTCCTGTTGACGGTGTTCCCCACCCTGCTGATGATCATCAGCTTTGCATTTTCCTTCTTCATCGACTTTAAGGACGAACCGGCACCGGAACCGCCCCCGGCGGTTTCGCTGCCTGAATAATCCCACCAACGGAGGTTTTCCATGGCTCTCATCCGGCTGGATCACGCGCCGCAAAGCGTGAAAGTGAATATCCCCCTCAACATCATCCTGCCCGAACCGGGGCAGATGGCTGGGATCCCCGTGCGGAACCGCAAGGTATTGTACCTGCTGCACGGGTTGAGTGACGATGCCAGCGCCTGGCAGCGGTACTCATCCATTGAAACTCACGCCGCCCGGTATGGGCTGGTGGTGGTCATGCCATCGGTTGGGCGAAGTTTCTACATCGACCAGCCCAACGGGCAGAATTATTTCACCTACCTGACCGAGGAACTGCCCCGCTACCTCTCGGAGATCTTCCACCTGGAGCCCAGGCGGGAGGATACCCTGATTGCCGGTCTCTCGATGGGTGGATACGGCACCTACAAGATTGCCTTTGCCTACCCGGAACGGTTCCTTGCTGCCGCCAGCTTCTCCGGTGCGCTCTCGCTTGAATTTCTGCGAGCCTACCCGGAAGACCCGCGCATTCCCGAATTTGGGATGCTGTTTGGCGACCTAACCAGGCTCTCCGGCAGCCAGCACGACCCGCTCACCTGGTTCCAGAACGCCGCCAAAGACCCTGCCCGTCTGCCGCGCCTTTTCCTTTCCTGCGGGCGGCAGGATGATCTCTATCCCATCAACCGGATGGTGCATGCATCCCTGGAGAAGTTGGGCATCCCGGTGGAATATCACGAGGAGGACGCCAGGCACGACTGGTACTTCTGGGACCGGGAAATCCAGCGGTTCCTGGCAGCCGTGCTGGGATAGCGGCAACCGCCCGGGACATCTCATGGACAGCATTCTTCACATCGACCTCTTGATTCAGCCCGATAGGGAGGGAACCTATTTCACACTCCCCTTCCAGTTGGACCGGGAAGCAGCCAGCCTGACCATCACCTACCATTACGACCGATATGCCAACATGGTTCAGCCCGCCCAAAACGGAGAATACCACGCCCAGCCGGAGATCAATATCATTGACCTGGGGTTGATTGCCCCGGATGGCAGCCAGGTGGGCGCATCCGGCTCTGACAAGACGGAAATCCAGATCAGCGAAACCCATGCCAC
>JAGVUS010000412.1 GCA_019136175.1 Chloroflexota bacterium
CGTTGACTTGGAGACATTAGCCAGCCGGGCGATATCTGCAATGGTTTTGACAGTCTTTGTGCTCATCAGAATCCTCTTTATGCAACCGGTTGCATTATAGCACGCAGAATCTCCATTGTCAAGATGCTCTTTTCAATTCAGCAGGTTGATCAGGACATTTCCAGGAAAAATTGATAGATCTGGTCGTTCATTCCGGGAAGATCTTCGTGCCCAAAATCGGGATAAACTACCATTTTCCTGGGGGAGGAAATTTTGTTATATGCAGCAAACTGGCTGGAAGGCGGGCAGATGGTATCCATCAACCCGATTCCCCACAGGACATCCGCCCGCACCCGGTGAGCAAGGTGTTGGATATCAATATAACCGAGCATTGTGAATATTTCCGTTTCTCGTTTGTGCTGGGGGTCAAAATGCCGGAAGTAGTCCCGCAGCTCCGCGTAGGCATCCCTGGCTTGATCCATCTCCCAGACACGCCGGTAATCGCTCAGGAAGGGATAGACAGGTGCCGCTTTCCGGATGCGCGGCTCGAGGGCAGCACAAGCCACGGTAAGTGCACCTCCCTGGCTCCAACCGGTTACCCCAACCCGGCTTTCATCCACCTCCGGCATTTCCATGATGATTTTGGCTAGCTGGGCAGCATCAAGAAAGTGTTGGCGGTAAAGAAGTTTTTCGGGTTTGCCAGCCAGTGCATCCTCAAGCCCGCGGATGATGTGCCCGTGCAGGGTGTTGCCGGTCACACCTCCCGTGTCTTCGGACAATCCTCCCTGACCACGGCTGTCGAGTGCAGCAACGACAAAACCCTGGGCAGCATAATTCAATTTGTGCGACCAATCACTGGAATCAGAGGAATAGCCGTGAAACATCAGTACAGCCGGGCGGGGGGAGGGAATGTGGGAAGGGCGGAGGAATTTGGCATGTACCCGGGCTCCTCCCACGCCGTTAAAATAAAGATGGAAACACTGTATTCCGGGCACCTGGAATTCTGCCGGGACGAGTTCCGCACAGGGATTGGTAAGCTGCATTTCTGTAATCGCTCGTTCCCAATACTCGTCAAGGTCAGCCGGGCGGGGAGTAATGCCTTGGTAGGATTTCAACTGTTCCAGTGGAAAATCAAATGTCAGAGGCATATATCTCTCTCCTGGGTGACTGGTTTCATAATAGTTGAAAAACAATCAGGTGTACGACAACCCATAGCCAAACGGAAAGAGCGGATTTTCCGAATCATATGGGACATCGGGTTTCTGATTGCGCACGGCTGCCATGGAACGGGGCAGTTCAAAAGGCAGTTTTCCTTCCGGCTGTGCCCTGCCAAAGATGACATTCAGAACGGCAAAATCATCCGCTCCGTATTCACCCAACAGGGCATGGCAAGCAGCTGCAATTTCCGGGATCACCGCCGGGCGATCGAGGTAAATAACCACAATCGACGGGACTGCCTGCAGGATTTCCAGGATTTCCGCCTTTTCCTTGTCTTTGAAATCCAGGTCGCCGTGGTGAAAACCCCGGGCAAATGAGAGATCCGTTTCCACCGGTATCCAGGGAGTGTTCAGCCGGATGATGGCATAGTCCGCCAGGTCAGGCGATTCAACCACTTCGCCGTATAAAGCTGCCGCCGACCTGTCCATATTTTTGACAAATATTTTCACTGGATGATGCAGCGGCAGTAGCTGTTGATCATTTTTGAGCAGGGTCATGGCACGTTGCTGTGCATCCAGACCATCTGCCATTGATTGCGATTTACCCAAGATGTGGGGAACCAGGGATTCATCCACAAAGGGATGATCAAACAACCCCAACTGGAATTTAAGTCGGAGCAGGCGGCGTACTGATTGATCCATCCGGGATTCGGGAAGCCGCCCGGATTTGACCAGTTCCACCACGTATTCCGGGCAGCTTTCCCCGCCAAACTGGTCCACGCCCGCTTCCAGTGCTTTGAGCACCCGTTCGGGTTCGCTCAGATGTTCCACACCCCAGGCACGCGCCTTCCAGATCGCGCCCATCATAATTGCATCGGTGATCAAGCCCCAGTCAGTGCAGATAACACCGTCAAAGCCGTATTTCTGCCGCAACAAACCGTTGACAATGGTTTTATTGAACGACATTGCCACATTTTCATCGGTCTGGTTTACAGGCACGCCATAGTAGGGCATAATGGCTGCTGTTCCAGCTTCCAGTGCAGCTTCAAAGGGGATCAAATGGTAGTCAAAGTGATTGCCGGGATACACCTGACCCTTTTGAAAGTCAAAGTGTGGATCCAATCCTTCCGCTTGCGGACCTCCACCAGGGAAGTGCTTGGTCATGCATGCCACGCTATGCGGTCCGAGTGAATTTGTCTGAAATCCTGCAATGTAGGCTTTCACCAAGCGGGCGCTGATGTGGGCGTCCTCGCCAAAGGTACCACTGATCCGCGACCAGCGCGGTTCTGTTGCCAGGTCCACCTGGGGGTGAAGGGCGATGCGGATTCCAACTGCCAGGTACTCCTGCCGGGCAATATCGGCAAATTTTCGAACAATCTCCGTGTTGTTCAGAGCACCGAAGCCCAAAGGTTCGCACCATTGAGAAAACTCAACCGCGGGCATGGCAAAAATATTGCGGGTGAAATGGTTGCGCGGGTCGGAGGCAATTGTGACCGGGATTCCCAGCCGGGTTTGTTCGGCGAACCGCTGCAAGTTGTTTTGCCACCTGGCAACCGCCGCTGCTCCCGGAATGCCCCACAGGTTGAAGTGATTCATTTTCTTTTCCGCAACCTGGTTGGCGGCATTCAAGCCATTTCCTGTGCTGCCCGGTTTTTCTTCGAGTGAACCGTCATCGTTGACATCAGAACCATTGATGAAGAGGATTCCAGCTTTCTCTTCCAATGTCATCTGGATGAGAAGGTTCTCAACCCGTGCCTCCAACGGCTGGCGGGGATCTTCGTAAATATCCAAAATGCCATTATGGTTCAGGTCGCGGAATGCAAGCCCGTTGTTCTGGCAAATAACACGCGAGTGCAGCCTGGTAATCTCTGCTGTATGATTGGAAGAACCGTGCGGTGAAAATTCCATGACTGCTCCGTTGGCTGGGTTACCTGCCCATCCCATGTGCCTGGGCTAACATCTCACCTGCAATCTCGTCCGCAGGGCGGGGGAGACCACCCTGCAGGAACCCCAGAACGCTGACCAGCGGCATATCCCCAAACATCGCAAGGACATCCATGCCGATTGCGCTTTTCTCACCGGCACTTTCATCCCCGCCAAATACAGCGGCAGCCATCGTTTCGATCTGTGCAAGAAGGGGCGAGATGACAACCTTTCCATGGGGATCATCCATCCATTCCCGGATGGTGGATTCCTTGTCGAGGACACAGGGCAATTCCAGGGTGGATTGGAGAGTCACAGGCAGCACGGCACGGATATCCGCAGCGGAAGCGGCAACCAGGATGTCAAATTCTCCATTCTCAGTGATCCATTGCTGATAGGAAGGATGGTAGAAGGCAAATGCACGAAAATCCAGCGCGATGGAAACGGTTTTGGTTTCGCCAGGCTGCAACTCCACCTTGGCAAATCCTTTCAACTCCTTTTCCGGGCGAACCAGGCTGGATTTCTGATCATGGACATAAACCTGGACGATTTCCTTGCCAGCAACCTTGCCCGTGTTGGTTACATCCACAGTCACGGTCACCCCATCCACATCGCGAAAGATGCTGCTGGATACCCGGGCATTCTGATAGCTGAATGTTGTGTAGCTCAGTCCATACCCAAAGGGGAACAGCACCGGGACTTTTTTGGCATCGTAATACCGGTAGCCGATGAAAAGTCCTTCGCCGTACCGGACGGTTCCGATTTCACCGGGCCAGTTGATGTATGCGGGCGTGTCCTCCAGCCGGAGCGGGAAGGTTTCCGCCAGCTTGCCACTGGGATTCACCCTGCCAAACAGGATGTCGGCAATGGCAATACCGCCTGCCTGGCCCATCATCCAGCCTTCCAGGACGGCAGCCACTTCGTTGATCCAGGCATCCATTGCCACGGGAGCCCCGTTGTTGAGCACCACCACCGTATTGGGTTGGACCCGGGCAACCGCCTGGATTAAAGCGACCTGTTGTTCCGTCAGGTTCAGGTTGGAGCGGTCGTACCCTTCGGATTCTATATACGAGGGCAGGGCGATATAAAGGACCGCCACTTCAGCTGATTGGGCAGTGGAGACGGCAGCATCAATTAAATCCTGGCGGTACGAATTATCTTCCGGATAACCTTCAGCGTGGGTAATTACTGCGTTGCCTGCCTGGGATTTTAATTCTTCCAATGGAATGGAGACCCTGGTGGGATTGATGTGGGAACTGCCACCGCCCTGGAAATGGGCATGGGTTGCAGCGCGCCCGATGACGGCAATCTTTCGAAATTCCTTTAAGGGCAGCAAACCATTGTTCTTCAGCAAGACCATGCCATCCGCTGCAATTTTTGCCGCCAGATCATGGTGTGCATCCACGTCAAACATCCCGCCTTTTGGTGTTTTTTGAGTCTGCAAGATGACGGTCAATATCCGCCGGACTGATTCGTCAAGAATTGCTTCATCCAGTTCCCCGGAACGGACAGCATCCACCACCGCTTTCACGCGATGATCCTGTGGACCAGGCATTTCCAGGTCAAGCCCGGCTTTAAGCCCCGCCACCCGGTCATGGACGGCACCCCAATCTGATACTGCCAGCCCTTCAAAGCCCCATTCTTTTTTGAG
>JAGVUS010000092.1 GCA_019136175.1 Chloroflexota bacterium
GCGTATGCCGTTGAAGATAGTGCATCCGAGGCAAATACCGCCAGCCCAACCAGTTTTCCAATAGTCTGGTTGGGAGCATCTGCAGTAGGCAGGGGATGACCGATTAATAAATTCCGCCAGCTTTTCGGGGGAGCCTGATGAATATCCGGCTCAAAAATAGCTGTTCCTTTTAACACTTCTGATTTCATTTGTTTGCAACCAATTTTCTCTCTGGTTACTCTTGCGCCGTTGGTTTCATGGCGTGGTGGTAACAATCCATTTGTTTTGTCGCTTGACCAAAACAGTATATTCTTCAGAGATAAATTGGTCACAAAAGAATCGGCGAATTTATAAAGAAAAAATAAAAAAGGAAATGCTATTCCATTGTATGAAACCTGTAACCAATGCCAGATTCAGTGATAAGCAACCTGGGTTCATCAGGATTACCTTCAATCTTCCTGCGCAGCTGCCCAATGTAAACCCGTAAATACTCAACCCGATCAAAATATTCATTTCCCCAAACATGTGTCAGAATTGCCTGGTGAGTCAGAACCCTGTCTGCATGGGCGGCGAGATACGCCAGCAGTTTAAATTCTGTGGCTGTTAGTCGGATTTCTTCGTCATAGCGAAGTACAATCCGTTTTGCAAGGTCAATGGTAATCGGTCCCGCCTTGATGATGTTTTGCCGGTTGCCAACAGTTTGTTCGGCATGGCGTAATGCCACCCGGATGCGGGCGAGTAATTCCTCGATTCCAAAAGGCTTGGTCAGGTAATCATCCGCACCTTTATCCAAAGCGGACACTTTATCTCTTTCACCATCCCGCACTGTAAGCACAATGATTGGTGTGCGGGACCATTCCCGAATTTCTTCACATACCCGGATGCCATCCATATCAGGTAATGTGAGATCAAGGATGATCACATCGGGCGATTGGGTCGCGGCAAGCGCCAGCCCTTGTTCCCCCGTGGGGGCTGTTATGACTCGAAAATGATTACCTGTCAGGATGGTTTTTAATGCCCGCAGGATTTGAGGTTCGTCATCAATCAGCAGGATGAGTGGATCTTTCTCCATCGCCTTCTTCCTTTGGAATATCAGGTAGAGCACCATCCATTGCCAGGGGGAGTGTAAAGTGAAACAGAAAACAATCCCTGCCATTTTCCGCCCAGATTTTACCGCCATGTGCCTCGATAATACCCTTGCAGATGGACAACCCCAACCCGGTGCCGGTTATTCGGTCTGAATCCGTAACCCGGTGAAATTTATCAAAAATCTGCTCCAGGTGTTCCTCCGGGACAGGTGAGCTGTGGTTAATTACCTGGACATGAAATACGTCATTCTCCTGGAACCCGGTAATTCTAATTTCCGTACCGGATGGGGCATACTTGGCGCTGTTACTGAGAAGGTTGATAAAAACCTGCTCAATCAAGGTGTAATCTGTTGGAACGAGAGCAAGCGGCTCGCTAAACTCCAACAGGATTTGGTGACCCACCAACTGGGGTACAGGATTTGGTGATCCACCAACTGGGGTTTCATTTTGGAAAGGGTTCCCTGGACAATTTCAAGGATCGAATTCCAGCGACGTTGTAACTGTAAGGCTCCCGCCTCAATGCGGGACATATCCAGTAAATTACCAACCAGTAAATTCAAGTGATCGGTTTCTTCTTCGATTGACGATAGTAAATCCTGTTGAGCCTCAGGATTCCAATCCACTGCACCACTGCGCAAGCTGGAGACGGATGCCTTGATGACAGCCAGGGGGGAGCGGAGTTCGTGAGAGACGGAATTCAGCAAGGATGTTTTTAACTGATCGCTTTCTTCCAACAACCTGGCTTTATTCTCGCTTTGGACAAGCCGGGTGCGTTCCAATGCCAGGGCTGCCTGGTTTGCATATGCGTGAATTAATCGGTCCTGTTCCTGGGTAAATTGGGAATGGGAGTGCCATAGTGAAATTTCCCCTTCAATCCCCCGGTTGGTTTCCATGGAAAGGGTCATATTGGGATTTGCATTTGGTATCAAATCCGTTGGCTGGGTAACAGTAATGTTCTTCTCAGTTTTGTCATCATTTTGAATGGATATTTGCACAAATTCCACAGGAAATGTCTTAAGAATATCATCAGCCAGTACTGTGACGATTTTCCTCAGGTCCTGAATTCCGGCAAATGCGGAAATCAGTTGGTACATATGAACTGCTTCCCACTCCCGGATCCTTGCCAGGCGAATCCCTTCCCTTGCTTGTCCAATTAATTGGCTCATTACAATTCCGACCATTAAAAATATGATCAGGGTGATTAAATCTTGTGTGGTATGAACCCGGAGAGTAAAGTACGGTTCAATAAAGTAGTAGTTAAATGTAAAGAATGCAAGCACACCCGCCATAATGCCCGGTGTCAGTCCACCCATCACGGTGCTGACCATGATGGGAAGCAGGTAAAGCAGTGCAATTTGTTGAATTCCCAAATAAGGTTTTAGCGGAATTAATATTAGTGTGGTGATTAATATGGCTGCACCAGCAACCAGGTGTGCAATGACACCACGCAAATATTGGGGCGGTTTTGAGACTGTCTTTGACTTCATATCATTATTATCATATCATAGGGCAAAGTTTATGTTGTTCCCATGAAAAAAGGGTTTTGTTGGAAAAAGAAGCGGCACAGCGATTTTTCGCTGTGCCGCTGCACCAGGCTGGGTTGCATTGTGCTTCAATGGGCTGCGTTGTGCCAGATTGTTTTGCGTTGTTCTGCGATGATTCTTTGGTGTTTTGTGGTGTCCTGTGTTGCGCTGTAATGAGTGTGCATTGTTCTGTGATGTGCTCGATGATTGTGTGATGCTGCGTTGATGTGCTTCGATGGTTTTGCTATGCGCGTGAACGGGACTTCAGTGTGCTTCAAGGTTCAGCCTGGATTGCTGCCACAAGTTTTTGGATGGCATATAGATCACCGCGCGCCCAAGGTCGGTCCAGCCATTGGATCAATTGAGCTTGGGGATCGCCAACGATATACGCATGCGCCAGGAAGTGCGACCATGCTGCAGATGGATCTACAAACGATGTCTCATATATTTCTCCATTGATACCGGCTCTGGTAAGGTACCACCATCGTAAATTATTGCCAGTCTCACGTTCCAGTAAATAGGTTTCCGCCTGTCCTCCCAGTTGTTCCTGTAAATACAGACCAATTTCAGGAGTCAAACCGAAGAAGATGGGAGCTGTCAGACCAGTAGCTCGATTTGGTGGTGAGGGTCGAAGATCCGGGTAATGTTGGACAGAAACAGATGCAAAATTGGAAAAGTTCAAACCATTTTGCATTCCACCAACGGCAGCCGCAACCCCATTATTGTATTCTGTGGTATATCCAAAATGAGCTGCCATTCGGGCATACCCAATGGCACCGGCGATATCTGAATAGTAAGTAATTGAGTTTTTACGTGCATTGAATAGTGCAGTTACATCACTCCAATGGGTTTGCGCATAAGACCAATCGCCAGTGTTTTTTGACCATAACCATAAGCCATATAGGGTAGCCAAGTTACGACCAGGCGGTGGCCAATTATTCAAGTTACTTCGATAGGGAACCTCATATAACTCCCTTTGAACACCCTGCTTCAACCAGGGCATTCCTCCCCAGGGTAAATCCTGGAGTGGGGGATACCGGTTCCATTCAGCCTGTATATATTCACGTGCCGCCTGTTGTCCATCGGCAGTCAGGTAGGGATATGCCATTGCTACTGTGTATAGCAATTCTCCCGGATCGAACCAGTATGCATTTCCTGAAGAGATATGAGTAATTGCTGGTAATCCTTCTTCACCATTTGTGTTATATGGCCATACCATGGATCGTGTATATCCACGGTGAAGGAACATCGGCATCAGGTGATCGCCGGAAGATGTGATTGAGTCGACCAGATCCTGGACTTTTTGAACCAGTTCAGCCGGAGGATTGGGATTTGGCTCAGTCAGATCAAGGGTCACATATTCAGCCAGTGACCGTTCAACAATTGTATTCTCCACTATGATTGGAGCAACTTCCTCGGCGTTTCCTTGCGCACCTGTCCAAACGTAGGGTGCAGGGCAGGTGCCTGTGGATTTATGGGAAATTCCTGCCAGACCAGCTTCAATGATGCGCCAATAAAGCATGTTGTTGGCAATTACCACACCGCCACGCTGCCTTCCTTCTGTAACCCGGGGCTCCGGGAACGGGTATGCAGGTCCACCACTCATGGGAAAGAAATAATTCTCTGAGCCTTGTCCGCATTGGGCATTGCATTCAGGCCAATCGCTGGAGACCGCAGCAACAGGGATCAGATCACTATTTGTCACGTTAATCCCCCCCAGTCTTTCCCAGTTATCCACCCAGAGGATGTTTCCCCCTTTGGTGAGCATGGCGGGTTCATCAGATGTCATTCTAAATTGCATTTGTCCTGCCACTCGTTCCACCAGTGGCAATCCTGTTATATCCAGCGTACTGAGATTCATGATCCCGGCTTCGGCATCATAATCCGTGCTTACAGTTACGGTACCGCTGTCTGTTTGGATCCCATGCCGGGCGCGGTAAGTAACATATACAGTCGAGCCATCCACAACTGGCGTATTTGGAATGTCATTGCTGCCATAAGTATACAGAACGGGGGCAGTTCCAACTGATTGACCGGTTGAGGTATTCAATACAAAGAAGGTTTTCTTCGATGGATTTTGATTCAGATAATTCAGGATTCGAGATCGTACGCCTGCCCAATCGGCGGACCAATCGTCCAGAACAGGCTGGAACGTACCACCATTATATGTTCCATCCATGACATCATCACCTTCGCGCAGAAGGTATGAGAAATTATGGTTCGGTTGGGATCGATACAATACCCTGTTTCCAGCAACTACCGGATATCGGTCTGCCAGGCTTAAACCCTCCAATTGTGTCCGCCATAACTCTATCCCGTCACTGGATCGAACAGCAATCGCTTCAATTGCCTCAGTGCCGAAGAAAATGGTCAGACCATCCTCACTGAGGGAAGGTGAGGTAAGAATGGGTGCACCGGCGTAAAATTGCCAGAGAATATCTCCATTGTGGGGATCCAGGGCGGTGAGATTTCCGTTGGTTGATCCCACTACCACTTTTGTATAACGCGGCAATACCAGAGGGGCTGTTGCACTTGGTCCAGTATAGGTGCGCCAGTATAAACTGCCATCTGCAGCATTCAATCCATAACTGTAACCGTCATGCGAACTAAAAATGACAATATTTCCCGCAACTGATCCTGTATGACGAATGGGTCCATCCGTTTGATATTCCCATAAAGGAGCGCCCGTATTTGCATTCCGAGCATAGATGATGCCGTTCATGGAACCAATGAACAGTCTTCCATTTACAACAACAGGTTGAGCCCGGGAAGCAATGGGAGCTTCATACCACTTCCAGGTAATGCAATAAGGTGGATTTACCTGCGTGGGTGATGTTGCCGTACGCTGGGCATCATATCCCAGTTGGTGCCAATCCCCAGCATTCAGCTTGAAATTGGAAATGACAGGTAAAAATAGTGTTGTCAAATCTTCCGGGGAAGAGCCTTCTGGAAGTGGGGCTTTAGCTTGTACAGCTACAGCATTCCCAATCAGCAGAATAAACACAAGGAGGTATTGAATAATTGGGGTGATTGTTTTTTTCAATTTAATCGCTCCAAACAACAGTCAACAGTGGACGTCCTTCTGCATTCCAATCCCCTGTATTGGATGAACTGAAATACTTGCCACTATGACGCCAGTTGTCACTTGAGTACAACACCAAATCCACGGAATTTCCATTGTTGTAAGATTCGGCTACCGCACTGGTGACATTCCATTCAACAGGGATCCCCGGAAAACCAGGATCGGTTGTGATGGTTGCAACCCAGGTTTGATCGATATATCTCTCAATGTATGGGGCATTATTCCATGTGAGAGTGAATTCATTCCATGGTTCTGATATTGTGTATACATGGATCAAAGATCCCGGTTTGGGATATGGACCAGCAGCTCCCCAGATATGCATTTTTAACGTGGCAGATAAAATCTTCTTACCAGCAGGAACTTGATCCAGGGGAAAGGAGACATATACTTTTGAGAAGCAGGGGAAAGGAGACATATACTTTTGAGAAGCAGTGCCAATCTGCAACATTTCCCTGATTTTGAATGTTAAAGTCAGAAAGTTCAGGATTGTAAAATCCTTCATTTGTATCCCCCCATTGTGACCAAAAATCGGTACCGTTCCCACACACGGCATACCCACCCACCGATGCATCCGAAACAAGCTGATTATTCAACCCTTGTCTAATGACAGTGACGTTGCCGGTTTGTTGCTGGGTTGGGGAAGGTAAACCGAACCGAAGTTGTCCCCAGGAACCGGGACTATTTGGATTCATTGTCCTTGGCCAAACTTTTGATTGCAGGTAGGTTCCTTCCGCATCATCCCGATCATAATTAATGACCGATAGTCCCCAGATTGTGCCTTGTGATGGTGGAGTGGAGAGACCCATGGAGGAGAATGGAATACGAATCACAGCCGTCCATCCCCGGCAGTTGGATACAGGATCTCCCATATATGAATTTGATGAGGTCATTGAGAAGGGCAGGTTTGTTTCAGCCCAGCCAGAGCCATTTCCCTGGAAGGAAAATTTTATTGTTTCCCATGGGGGGTTCCAGGTTGGAGTGGGATCAAATTGGACCAGGAATTGGTAGGATTGCGTGGATGGAGCGCTGCCTGTATTTCCTGAATGGTTTAATAAAATAGCTGCGCCATCCCATCGGGTTGGCTCATCCAATGGTTCTGTTTCATCAAAGAAACATCCCCGGTCAAACACATGCAAACGAAAAAACATTTCCTCGGAATTATATGCTACGCGTACATCAACATAATTCTCGGCATTGCGAACTTCTCCAAACCAAAAAACC
>JAGVUS010000140.1 GCA_019136175.1 Chloroflexota bacterium
GGCGCGGCGATTATTGTTGTATCGGACGGTGCCAACTGGCTTGCGTGGTGCGCGGGAAACGGCAGCGCGGCATTTACGGCAGCGACTTAACGGAGGTATGCTATGGCTTACCAAACCCAAATGAACACCATCGGCGGGAAAACCATTATGCTGGACCCGGATACCATGCAGATCAAGAACCTGGCGGCTATCCTGAACTTTGCGACAAAGACAGCGGATTACACCTGCACGGTGAATGACAGCGGAACCATCTTCAACGTGACCGGCGCAAAAGCATTGGTGACATTCACCCTGCCAACCCCGGAAGCTGCAAATGATGGCGTGTTTTATGGTTTTGTATCCACAGCCGCCACCGGGCTTGCCGTTGCTTGCGCAGATAAGATTGTCTATGACAATTCAATTGTAACGGACAGCCTGACCGCAGAAACAACCGACCATATCATTGGCGCGGCTTTGTTTGCCGTGAGTAATGGAGCTTTGTGGCTTGTGTTTGCTGCGAAGAATGGTAGTGCAGTCTTTACAGCTGCAGCCGCATAACGGAACAAAAGGAGAAGGGGGATGGGAAACCATCCCCCTAACCAAACATGGCAAAGAAAAAATACCTTGTAATGAAAGCCCGCGACAACGACAAGAAAAGTATTGCCCTGGATGGCAAGACGCTTGACTTTGGGAAAAAGACGCGGGGCTTTACCATCACGGATGAAGCCAGAGCCAAAGAGATTGAGGCGATGTATGGGAAGAAAGGGGATGCCATACCAGGTGAAGTGGTAGTGGCACCGCTAAACATTGCACCGGATAGGTTACATCCGAGATTGTTCAGTGTGCCAGACCTGCCCTGGAAGAAGGACCCCAATGGCGAGAACAGCAAATGATTGTATCCTGGCAACCGCCAGGCTATTGAAGAATTATCGGGAAGGAACATCAACCAGCGCGGGCAGTACAACGACCCTGATTGATTCCAACCTGACTTATCCTGGTGGATACCTGGTGGGCGGAACCATCTTTTTTATCAGTGGTACGTTGGCAGGCAAGAGCGCAGTTATCACGGCGTACAATGCCGAGACATATACCGTTGGCTTTGCAACCCAAACCGCAGCCGCAGCCAGCGGGATTGTATATGGGGTGATCCCGCCAGACATTCCCAGGGGGGTATTGATTAGCAGCCTGAACCATGCCCTATTGGAGTTGGGACCGTTTATTACCGTAGATGATACCCTGGACGCTGATACAGACGTGGAAGAATACACGCTGCCAACCGGGGTAAGCAATGTGTTACGCGTGGAAGAAGCGCAAACCGACAGCGAACCCTACCAATGGAAAAGAAATTTCTTTTGGCGGGAGATCAACGGAGAATTGATTTTTGACCCGGATAAAGCACCGAGTAATGACGGGTACGCAATCCGTCTATGGTATGCAGCACCACATGGAGCGATTGACGCAGATGCAGATGATGTAACCGAACAGGTATCCATGACCTTGTTGGCGTGGACTACGGCGGTATATGCCCTGTTATGGCGGCTGAACCGGGTTGGGAATGATGACCAGATTGCAGCCGAAATGCTAAACAATGCCAAGCAGGAAGCATTGATGGCAAAGATGCGTACACCCGTGCGCAGAATGAACCGTGACCCGAAACTAACAGGATACTAAACCATGATAAGGGTAACACCAACCGCGAAGGAACCAACCCACCATATAAGCCTGACCGGATTGGACAGGTTTGGCGTGGAACGCACCATCGGGCTTACAGCCATTGGCAGCGACATGAAGCCAAACATTGCAGCGATCATGGCAAACCCATCAAGCAGAACCACCGTAAAAGTGGACACCGCAGAGGGTGAATTTGTACAGATGAAACCACCATTCGGCAGGTTGTCCAGGTCTGATTTTAGCGGCGGATTGGGTATGCTGGACGGGGACGCAGACCGAACCAGGTATGCCATTGGCAGGCGGATATGGACAGCGGGCGGAGCTGCAATGATGGCACCCCTGCTCCACCGGGCGGTGATTGACTTCCCGGCAACGTATGTGTACTGCTGGAATTGGCGCACCGTATGGACGGAAATGGATGTAACATCAAAGCGGTATGTAGCATCATACGTAACCTGCTCATCTACTGCGTCATACACCGGCATAACCATCCGGGCGCGCTTATACCAGAGCAAGATCAAGGTTAGCTTACAAGCAGACTCCAACGGCGAACCCAGCGGAACGGCATTGGCGAGCGGGTATAGCAACGGAACCGGGATGGATGGCAATGTATATGTTGAGTTTGCCACCCCTGTTACCGTTGGGGCAGAAAATGTTTGGATCGTGGTGGAAACCCTGGCAAGCAGCGGGGATACATACGATTGGATTGGCAGGCACGGCAGAGCAAGCGGAACGGGCGCATACTCCGCAGATGGAAGCACCTGGACAGCAGAGAGCGGGGACAACCGGAACATCAGCCACGTATTGAGAACCCAAACCAGCCGGGCAAACGATTGGAAATTCTTTCAGTATAAAGAGGGTTTGTATGCCGTAACATCCAACCGGCTATTCATCAACGGCGACAGGGGCGCAGCGGACGACAACACCGGGCAGCTGACCAAAGTAATTGACGCAACAAAGAGTTGGACGAATGATGTGTGGATTGGCGACATTGTAAAGATTGTGGAAGGTCCGGGGATTGGTGAATGGCGCACGATTACCGACAATGACGGAACCAGCCTGACAGTGGACACCGCCTGGACGACCACGCACACCACAGCCACAAGCTATGTCATTCAGAAAAGCCCATACTGGACAGAGATTACCGGGCATGGGATTACCGGCACGGTCAAAGATGTATGCGTGACAAAATTTGGCGTGATTTACTTTGCCAGCGGCGACAGCACCGCATTGAGACGGGCAAGGTTTTATAACAACAGCGGGACCTGGACAGCAGCCTATGACAACGACACAGCCAGTGAAGGGGCGAGCCTGCTACTGGCAACCTACGACCCGGAGAATGGCAAGCCCGTTGTTTGGCGGGCGCAGAACGGGACGGATTGTGCGATCTCGAAAGCAGAGGCAAAGGATTGGGGAACCAGCCTGACTTGGGGGGATGATATAGAGATTGGCGACCTGGAACGCACGATCAACGGATTAATTGATTATGATGAGCAGATAGCTGCCATCAAGAGTGACGGGGTATGGTTGGTGCAGGAAGGCTATGCCAAAAAGACAAGTATGAACTTTGGCAGCCGGTGGGGTACAAACATTGGCAGACGCCCGGCGATTATGACACCTTATTTAGTGGTGCCATTCGATGAAAAGCTGGAGCGGATGTATGGCACAATCTTTGAGGACTACGGACCCGATGTGGATAACGGGATACCGGATTACCAAAATGGCGCAGTGATGGACACGCTGCCGGTTATTGGCGGTTTGGTGATTGCCAAAGCGGGCGGCGGGAACCAGGACTATGGCACCACTCCAGGGGAAAGCACCGTATATTTACACCGGGGCGGATGGCACCCGGTGGCGAATTTGTTTGAGGGGGACCGGCTGCGCGCCTTGACGTTGCAGCGGGGTGAAGATGGAGTTGATTGGTTATGGATGGCGGGGGAAGATGGTTTATATTACCTGCCATTCCCGCGCGTGTGGGATTACACCACAGAAAAGAACTTTGATCCAGACCTGGTTGAGCAGACCGGCACCCTGGTAACAGGATGGTACAACGGCGGCAACCTGGTAAATGACAAGTGGTGGGAAAGTATCACCCTGTTTGGCAACGGGCTTGACAAGACCGACAGAAAAATAGAGGTTTGGTATCAGCTGGACAGGTTGTTTGATAGCGATATGTCCCAGGACAGTGACCAGAAAGAGGACCCGGGGCGGTGGACGTATGCAGGTGTAACCACCCTGAACGCAGACCCGGCGAACCCTGACAACGTTCTTTCATTTAATATACCTATCCGTGCGCAAGGAAAGACCGTGCGCTTTTTATTCAGGATGTTTTGTGATGGTGGAGCCGACACCCCAAAGCTATTGGGGTACACGGTGGATTACCTGGAGCGAGTGAGCGCAACCAGGACATACAGCCTAAACTTTCGGGTAGGCGACATTGCCTATGACCGGGCGGGCGGGTATGAGGAATACAACGCGCTTGACGCATTGACCTTATTGGATTATTGGGCGACCACCATCAAACCGCTGACCATGCGCAGCCAGTTTGATCCATTTGACCAGCGCAGGGTATTGGTGGAAATGCCCGGAGTGCGCCCGGCGAACATTGACGAGCGGGGCAGTGAAAGCCATGTATCATCCATCAGCTTGCTGGACGTTGGCGCAGTGGACGAACAAAGCCCGGATGGTTTAGTATTTGCTTTTCGGCGGGGAAGCACTGACCTGAAGTATTGCCCGGACATCCTGGAGGACGGAGCGAGCTTTACAGCAATCACCCTGCCAACGGCGGACAACATACAAGATGTGCAGGTGGGCGGGGATGGCAGGTGGATTTGGATGACCAACGCCACCGGCTTATACCGGGCGAAATACCAGGGCGAGACACCAGGAACATGGGGATTGATTTACTCTATGGACCAGTTATATGCAGGTGCCGGGTTTGGATCAGCCGTGCCGGAAGAATACACCCCATTCCTGAAGATCAAGCCCATACCAGGCAGCGATTGGGTAATGATGCTGGCGGTATTCAACGGG
>JAGVUS010000467.1 GCA_019136175.1 Chloroflexota bacterium
ATCGGCGTCTCGTCACCCGGGAACTTGTATTCCGTCAGCATTTCCCGCAGTTCCAGTTCCACCAGTTCCAACAACTCCGGATCGTCCATCTGGTCCGTCTTGTTCAAGAACACCACGATGCTCGGTACTTCCACCTGCCGCGCCAGCAATACGTGCTCCCGCGTCTGCGGCATCGGTCCGTCCGGCGCCGCCACCACCAGGATCGCTCCGTCCACCTGCGCCGCTCCCGTGATCATGTTCTTGATATAATCCCGGTGCCCCGGCATGTCCACGTGCGCATAGTGCCGATTCGGCGTCTGGTATTCCACGTGCGAAATGTTGATGGTGATCCCGCGCGCTTTCTCTTCCGGTGCATTGTCAATCGAGTCGTACATGGTCGATGTGCCCCATCGTTCCCACGTTCAGGTGCGGCTTATTTCGATCAAATTTTTGCTTCGCCATCGGTCTTTAATCTCCTTAATGGACTCAATAATTGCTTGTTATGAATTAAGAATTTTTTCTGCCACTTGCACCGGAACGGGAGCGTAGTGTGCATACTCCATGGAGAAGACACCCCGACCCTGGGTTGCTGAACGCAGTTCCGTTGCATATCCAAACATTTCTGCCAGTGGCACCAGTGCCCGCACAGCCTGGGCGTTGCCTGGGCGGATTTCAATTCCTAGAACCTCCGCCCGGCGTGCACTGATCTGTCCCAGCACATCACCCATGAAATCAGCTGGCATAACCAGTTCCACTTTCATAATCGGTTCCAACAAAACCGGACCCCCGCGCTGGATGGCTTCGCGGAAGGCAAAAATAGCTGCCATTTTGAATGCCATTTCATTGGAATCCACTTCATGGTAGGAGCCATCCACCAGGGTGATCTTGAGATCAGTGACCGGATATCCCGCCAGGGAACCGGTCTCTGCGGCTTCGTGTAAACCTCTATCAATCGCACCGTGGTACTCTGAGGGAATTGCGCCACCAACAATCTTGTTGACAAACACAATCCCACTTCCCCGTTCCAACGGTTCCATAGTAATCACAACATGACCGTACTGCCCGCGACCACCCGTCTGTTTTACATAACGGTAACTGGTGGAAGGCACCGATTTTGTGATTGTCTCCCGGTAGGAGACCCTGGGGCGTCCAATATTTGCCTGGACCCGGAATTCCCGCATCATGCGATCCACAATCACATCAAGATGCAGTTCGCCCATCCCGCGGATGATCGTCTGCCCAGTATTTTCGTCCACATGCACCTGGAAGGTGGGGTCTTCTTCCGCCAGCCGGTGCAATGCATCCGCCATTTTGTCCTGATCTGCCGTGGTTTTGGGTTCAATCGCGACCGAAATGACAGGCTCCGGGAACTGGATGGTTTCCAGGATGACGGGATGGTTCTGGTCACACAAGGTATCGCCCGTAAAGCTTTCCTTGAGCCCCAGTACCGCACCAATATCACCGGGACCGACTTCCGTAATATCCTCCCGCCGGTCAGCATACATCCGCAGCAGGCGACCAATTCGTTCACGCCTGCGGCTGCGGGAGTTATAAGCCGTAACGCCGGAAACAACTTTACCGGAATACACGCGGAAATAAGCCAGCCGTCCCATATAGGGATCGCTGACAATCTTAAAAACCAAAGCGCTTAATGGTTCATCCGGATTCGGATGCAGTTCAATTTCCTCATCATTATCAGGATCCATTCCCTTCACCGGGGGGATATCCAATGGGGAAGGCAGAAAATCCACAACTGCATCCAGCACAGGCTGCACACCCTTGTTCCGCAGTGATGAACCACAGTAGACGAGCGTGACCTTGCTCGCCAGGACGAGCCTGCGCAACCCGGCTTTCAATTCATCCAGCCCAATTTCGTGACCATCCAGGAACTGGATCATGAGGTCATCATCCAGACCGCTCGCCATTTCCACCAGGGCAGCACGCTTCTGAATGGCTTCGTCCTTCATGTCAGCAGGGATGTCTTCATAGACCATATCCTTGCCAAGATCATCGTTCCAGTAGATTGCCTGCATGGTGAGCAAATCCACCACACCCCGAAATGCAGCTTCCGACCCAATGGGAATTTGCATGGGGATGGGGACAGCGCCCAGGCGGTCTTTAATGCTCTCGATGGTGTCATCGTAGGACGCACCCACGCGATCCATTTTGTTCACAAAACAGATCCGCGGCACGTGGTAGCGGTCTGCCTGGCGCCAAACAGTTTCGCTCTGTGGCTCCACCCCCTGGACAGCATCAAAAACGACCACACCACCATCCAGCACCCGCAGGCATCGCTGGACTTCAGCTGTAAAGTCAATATGACCGGGTGTATCAATGATATTAATGCGATAATCTTTCCATTCAGCCGTTACCGCTGCAGAAACAATGGTAATTCCCCGCTCGCGCTCCTGGGGCATCCAGTCCGTAACCGTGGTACCATCATCCACCGAACCAACCCGATAGGTCTTGCCGGTAAAGTACAAGATCCGCTCGGTTGTTGTGGTTTTACCGGCGTCAATATGGGCAATGACCCCAATATTGCGGTACCGCTCTAACGGAAATTCCTCTGCCATGGAGCACCTGTGGCTAAGCCATCATCTCCTAGAGACGGTAATGGGAGAAGGCGCGGTTCGCTTCCGCCATCTTGTGGGTTTCTTCGCGCTTGCGGACGGAAGCACCCTGATTATTGGCTGCATCCAGGATTTCGCCGGAAAGTTTTTCGGCGAAGGATTTCCCGCCGCGGGATTTGGCAGCATCCAGAATCCAGCGCATCGCCAGGGTCACCCGGCGATCCTGCGCAACTTCCATGGGGACCTGGTAGGTCGCACCACCAACACGGCGTGGGCGAACTTCCATTTGCGGTCCCACATTGCGCAGTGCCTGCTCAAGGACCTCGATCGGATGGCGACCGGTCTTTTGCTGCACCATATCCAGCGCATCATACATGATTCCCACTGCCGTGGTTTTCTTGCCGCGGCGCAGCATGTGATGAATCATGGTTGTCACATACACGCTTTGGAAGCGGATGTCGGGTTGAAATTCCTTTGGTTCTGGTTTCGTTCGACGCATGAATTCTTACTCCGTCTATAATTTCAAACTATTTCTTCGGTCGCTTGGTGCCATACTTGGAGCGACCCTGGGCGCGCTTGTTGACACCCGTGGTGTCAAGCGTGCCGCGCACAATGTGATACCGAACACCCGGCAGGTCCTTCACGCGACCACCACGCACCATGACCACAGAGTGTTCCTGGAGCTGGTGACCTTCACCCGGGATGTACGCCGTTACTTCAATCCCATTGCTGAGGCGGACGCGGGCGATTTTCCGCAGCGCGGAATTCGGTTTCTTGGGCGTCATTGTACGGACATTGGTGCAGACACCACGTTTCTGGGGCGCACCCTTCAACTGGCGCGTCCGTTTCTGATGAAACGAATTAAAGGTGAACTGCAGCGCTGGCGACTTGCTTTTGGTTCGCTTGGTTTGACGACCTTTGCGGATCAACTGGTTGATTGTGGGCACTTTCCTTGCCTCCGTAAAAATGGTGGACAATTGCTCGTCCGAAAAATAGAATACCGATTCTTTCTCAATAAGGGAGGCCATCGCCTGCAGTGATGGCCTACCCGACGTCCAAAATTCGTGGGGAAGCGCGGCTTGCTTTATCCGGCTTCAGGGCAACGAAGGTTGATTATATCATCGGCTCCAACCATCGTCAAGACAAGCCTTCGTCATCTCCCAACCCGCCCACAGGACCGCCCAGGTCCAGGAAGCCCGTGGTGGTTTTGGGAGGACGAACCCGTTCCTCATCTTTGCCAAACCGGATAATCTCGCCAGAATCCATGACAGCTTCCACTGCCAACCCCAGACTCTGGAGTTCCTTGACCAACACCCGGAAGGATGCCGGAAGGCTGGGTTCCTCCAGCGGATCTCCCTTGACAATGGCTTCGTAGGCAGCCACGCGCCCCTGCACATCATCCGATTTGACCGTCAGCATTTCCTGCAGGGTGTAAGCTGCACCATAGGCTTCCAGCGCCCAAACTTCCATTTCACCGAAGCGCTGACCGCCAAATTGCGCCTTGCCGCCCAGCGGCTGCTGGGTCACCAGGCTGTACGGACCGGTGGAACGGGCATGTACTTTGTCTTCCACCAGGTGGTGAAGCTTGAGCATGGTCATCACACCCACAGTGACCGGCTGGTCAAATGGCTGCCCGGTTTTCCCGTTCCGGAGAACCTGCTTGCCGATAATGGGAACGGGAATTCCATTTTTCTCCATGTATTGATTGGCGGCAGCCCGCAAATCTTCATCAGCGATGCCGCTGGTATCCACTCCCTGCCCGGTCAGCCATAACCGCAGGCAGGCAGCAATGACCAGAACATCCTCTGGAAGAATCTGGGGGGATGATGGGGGAACCCCATCAAAATTCAATAACTCGTCCGGGTTGTATCCCTTGGTCTTCAGCCATTCCACCAAGGTGCTGCGCCGGGCATAGTACGGGTCACTGAGCAAGCGCGGCACGTCGTATCCGAGGCTGCCAAGCCACTGCTCCAGGTAAAGCAGGCGGACTTCATCATCATCGCGGATCAGCATGGGGTCAAATTCATCCTGCTGAATCCACTTCCAAGCATCTCTCATTACTTCCGTCCATGCCTGATCCATCATCCAGGCACGTGCAAGTTCGGCTTCAATTTCCAATTCATTGGTACCGTCAAAAACAGGGGTGATCGCCCGGAAACCAAGCCGGAGAGCCGCCCAGCCGAGATGCGTTTCCAGTACCTGACCAATATTCATACGACCAGGAACACCCAATGGATTCAGGATAATATCCACAGGTGTGCCATCTTCAAGATAGGGCATGTCTTCCACAGGCACCACGCGGGAAACCACG
>JAGVUS010000089.1 GCA_019136175.1 Chloroflexota bacterium
CGGATGGCACCCTCCAGGCAGGCTTGATCCCAACAGAGGCGTACCGTACCACGATGCAGGGAGATTTCCTTTGTCATTGATCCCTCCAGCGGGAGTCTGGATATTGAAATGGTCTCAGCTCAACTCTCCAGCAAGATGGGTGCAGAGATTGCGCTCGCGCGATTCCATCAGGCGGGGCAGAAATTCGGCAGAAAACGCCTGGAAATACGGAGCCCGGCGGTGGATCTCCAGCGCCTGCTCATCGGCATACTGCTCATATAAAAAATATACCCGCGAATCTTCCGCCAAACGGGAGACCTGGAACCCCAGGCAGCCGGGTTCATTCTGCCGCACCTGCGGAATATAACTGGCAACGCCCTGCTCAAACTCGGTCTCGCTGCCGGGAAGGATGGTAATCTTGACAACCAGGATGATCATGATTTTTCTCCATTGGGAAAATTCGTTGAAAATTGGTGAAATTCACCTCTTGTATTTTAACGTATTTGGACTATACTTCCTGCCTGTTGGCTCAGTCCAATCTATATTGTACAGGAGTAAGAACTAAAAATGGAAGCTGAAATCAAGTTCGAACAGGAACTGGCGGAGGAGGATAAACCTCCCAGTATCTTCCCGCGTCCGGCAAAATCATGGCGGGTCGCTGTGATTGCGAATGTGAAGGGGGAGACCGCAATCCCAATTGATGGACCTGCAGACGCCGGAGCGGAGTTCGACCGACGGGAAACAATCGATGCCATCCGGGCAGCGATTGCATCCGATGGCCATACCGCCTTCTTTTTGCCTGCGGATGAGCATTTGCCGTATGCCTTACGGGATGCACAACCCGATATCTGCTTCAATATTGCCGAGGGGATTCGCGGCGACGGACGGGAAGCACAGGTTCCTGCCCTGCTGGAATTACTGGGGATCCCCTACACCGCCTCGCGCGTGCTGGCGAATGCCGTGGGACTGGACAAAACCATGACCAAGCGCGTCTGGCGGGATGCAGGCTTGCCCACCGCATCCTTCCAGGAATTTGCAACCGGCGCCGAGCCGCTGGATCCATTCCTGCGGTTCCCGCTCTTTGTCAAACCCGCCCGGGAAGGCACCGGGATGGGAATGGATGACTCGAGCATTGTCCGCAACGAGACGGAACTGCGCCGCCGGGCTGCCTGGGTTATTGAAAACTACTCCCAGCCAGCACTGGCTGAAGAATATCTGCCTGGGCGTGAGTTCACCGTTGGTGTACTCGGACGCGCCGATGCCCAGTTATACGCCCGCCGTCCCGGTCTGTACAGCGCTGATGGATTTATCCGCCTGCCAGTCCTGGAAGTGGATAACGGTCAATCCATCACGCCCGGGGTATATGGACATGCAGCCAAGACCCTGCATACCGGCGATACCGGCGTTCCCGGGTTCCTCTGCCCGGCACCGATCAGCATGAAATTTGCTTCCGAATTGCAGGAACTGGCAATCCGTGCCCACACTGTGCTGGGTGCCCAGGACGTGTCCCGCGTGGATGTCCGGCTGGATGCGGAAGGCAACCCGCGCCTGTTGGAAATCAACACCCTGCCCGGTTTAACTCCCGGTTTCAGCGACCTGTGCGTGATTGCCAATGCCACCGGTCTGCGCTACGAGGACCTGATCCTGGAAATCCTCCACCTGGGCGCCTCGCGGTTTGGCATGCTGAAACCCAAACCAGTGATGGAGATTTCCCCCATGCGCCTGCAGCACCGGTCGCCCGCCCTGGCTCCGCTGGCGCTGCGTTAAATCCCGATACTCAACCTGGATCAAACGTTACCCTGGCTGGCATGCTTTTGCCAGCCAGTTTTATTTATTGATGGAAAACCCAAGGGACAAGTGCAACCAGCAGTGGCTGCAGGGTCAGTGCAAGCAAGCCGCCCGCAATCCCCAACAACATCCCCACAATCACATCGGAAAGATAATGCACCCCCATGCGGACGCGCGCCAGCGCAACCAGGGGCGCCCAGAGGGTCAGCACCACCGCAAACCAGGCAGGACCCAATCCCCACGCCATCACCGCCAGCAGCGCAACCCGGGCGGCATGACCGGATGGAAACGAGTGCGGATCGGTGGAACGGTACAGCATACCCCATTCCCCGGAAGGGCGCTTGCGGCGTACCAGCAGCTTGATGCCCATCACCAGGGCAGCCATCGCCAGGATGCCCCCTGCCAGCATGGCAGACCGCAGGCGCCACTCGCCCGTGCTTGCCAGCCAGACGATGAACAGCCCCGCCAGCCAGAACCAGGAATCGCCGGAATGCGCCAGGAGTGCACCGCCAATGCGGCGCAGCCGGCAGGTTTCGGGGATGCGCAGCCGGTTCGAGAAAGTTTCATCCCGTTCCAACAGTGAGGCTGCAAAACGGTCAAATCTCGAGTCAGGAAGTGATTCGTCCGGCAAGGTCAGCCCTCAACAGGTCCAGCTGGTGTGGTTTATCCACATCCATCCCCACCTCGGCATATGGAGAAACAATCACTTTCCCCCGGATGCCCAATCGTTTGCTGGCGATCTTTTCCGCCTGCTGCAGGGAAACCTGGTGCAGGAGGAGCAAAATCAGGGTGTCAAAGCCAAGCAGGGCAGCCTGGTGGAGTGAGCTTTTGCGTGCCGCCGTCAGCTTGACGGAAAGCGGGCTGGATTGCAGCATCACCTGGGGGCGCAAACCAATCACGTCTCCGCCGCAGTATTCCCCATCCTTCATGCGGGTGTAAGACCGGCGGGAATTGGGGTACCGCGTTTCCATCACTGCCTTGGGAATCACGGTGTAGTACAGGTCATGGTCAGTGTCCTGGATGGTGCGGATGAACCATTCGACCATCCCGGTGGTAATGGCAGGGATGTCCGATGACAACAGGATGGCTTGCCGGGCGGCAGGATTGACCCGCAACACCTCGCGCGCCCCAGCCTGGATATTGGCGACCATTTCGCCCTGGTCGTCCACGCAGTCAACCGGCTTGTCAGACCGGATGCGATCGTTCAGCGGCAAACCCACCAGCACAATCCGATCCACCAGGGGTGAAGCCACGGCAGCCTCAATGATCCATTGAATCATGGGCTTGCCAGCAATCTCCAGCATGGCTTTCGGTCCACCCTGCGTGACGGGGTATAGCGGTTCGTCCGGGCGGGGAATTCCCCCCGCAGTGATAATTACATCCATAGGTTCTCTCCCGCCAGAATTCTACCCCCAAGTTTACAAATATGCAAATTGAAGCCCGAAGGCGGGTTTTTTGTTTGACTTCCATCGGGGAAACCGTATAATGAAGAACGTTCAGCCAAACCACACGGCAATTGGCGGAAAGGAATGACCGTGAATCACAGATCCACTTCCATCCTGCTCATGGTGATGATCATTCTCAGCCTGGCGCTCAGTGCCTGCCAGGGTGCCGACCCGGCACAGGCACAGCCGGAGCCCGGTTACAATGCGATGAAAATTTCCGCTCCCGATTGCAGTTACGGCGGCGAAATCCAGTCCATCGAAGCCATCAATTCAGCCACCGTCCGGTTTACGCTCTGCTATCCCGATGCAGGTTTCCCGGCAAAGGTGGCGTTTCCCACGTTTGCCATCCAGGATACCAATGTATTGAATAATTCGTCGGGTAATCCAGATGAAATTGTGGCAACCGGCGCCTATTCCGGTCCTTTCCGGGTCAAACAATGGAATCCCGGCACCAGCCTGGTGCTGGAGCCCAACCCCACGTACTGGGGCATCCCGGCACGGCTGGATGAACTGACCATCCGCTGGGCGCCCTCCAGTGGTATGCGGCAGGCGGAATTGCAGGCAAAGCGCGCTGACCTGATTGACCAGCCCGACCTGCGCTCGCTGGTCATCCGAACCGATCCAAATTATACGCTTTACACCCGCCCCTCCCTCAATGTTGCCTATATCGGCATGAACCGCAGCCTGCCGCCATTTGATAATGACCAGGTGCGGCTGGCATTTGCCATGATTTTTAACCGTGACCAGATGGTGGAAACCTCCTTCCCAGTTGGCTCGGTGATTGCCCAGCAGTTTGTTCCCTCAACCCTCACCCCCGGATATTCCCCCGTTCTCCGCTGGCATGACATGAATCACAAGGAAGCCCGGGAATTGCTGAAAGAAGCCAATTTCGATTTTTCACAAACCATCACCATGCTGTACTCCAGCGAATCCACGCCTGCCCTGCCCAGCCCCAACCTGGTGGCATTTGAAGTACAGACCCAGTTGAAGGAACTGGGAATCAAGGTGAGGCTGCAGCGTCTGACCCGGAATGAAGTTCAGGCAGCATTGGATTCCGGGCAGGTGGCTTTGTATATTGACGGGTTCTCCGCCGATTTCCCGGATGCCACAAGCTTTTATGATCTGAACTTCATCCAAAACGCACAACGCTTTGGCACTCCCTACGAGGACCTGGTAACTGCCATCCAGGCTGCCAGCCGGGAACCGGATGCCGGTGCCCGCCAGCTGGCATATGACAGGGTCAATGAATTGCTCAAGAATTATGCCCTGTTTATCCCAATCGCCCATGCCAACTCCACGCTTGCTTCCCTTGCCCAGGTGGGAAATGTGATGGCAGGTCCAATCAACGAAAGCTTCAGCCTGATGACCACCCCCAGCAATACCATGACCTTCTTCCAGGAAACCGCCCCCACCTCCCTGTGGGCGGCTGATGAAACCAGCGCCGACACCATGCGG
>JAGVUS010000443.1 GCA_019136175.1 Chloroflexota bacterium
CATCCGGCGAAATCCAGGCTCTCATAGCCGCACTGCAGGATCAAGACCCGGAAATAGCCCAAAGGGCTGCCTATGTGATCCGAAACCTGCAAAACCAGGATGGAATTAACCAATTCTGTCAAATCTGGAATGAAACCAAAAGCCCCCTGCTCACGGATATTTTGGTTTCTGCGCGGTATATCCCAACAGAACCAGCAAATCTCCAATTGCTATGCGCATTAACGGTTAGCCGCCAGGATATTGTGGAACAGATTTCTCCGGAAATGCTCCCGGCATTGATTCACTACAGTCAGCACAACGATCCTGTCATCCAGACCACAGCAATCAATGCCCTGCATCAACTGAAGAAAGTGAAAACACGGGAAGCCATCTGCCAGATGGCACTCGAACATCCGGATAGCCCAGCCCGAAAACTCGCTGTCGAAGCAGGATATGTTCCTCGATCCCCAGAAAAGCGTGCCCTCTTTCTGTTCCTCACTGACCAATGGGATAAATACGATGAACTGGATTTTGATCAAAGAATATTGCGTTCTGTTTATGAAACAGCAAACCAGGATACCCGCCTGTTAATCACCCGCAGCCTCCAGCATTCCGGTCGGGCGGATTATTTAAGTATCCTGACCGGTGTGGATTTTCGGTCCCGGGCGGGGAAAATAACACCAGAAGAAGCCAGGTTAACCATCCGGATGCTGAAAGATCGGCAGGAGTGGGAAAAACTTTGGGTTCTTTCCCAGGAACTGGCTTTAATCCACAGCATCGAAATTATCCGCATCCTTGGTGCGGCAGGCTGGCAGCCAGGTTTGCCTAATGACCGGGATATCTTCCAACAACTGGTGGTAATCAGCCACAAACCCATCACTCTCAATAATGCGGAACTGGTTCGTTCCCTCCCCCCGGCATTACCCAGAGCAACCCTTCGAGTAACCGGCAGGATCAATGATGTGGCATTCTCACCTGTTCAACCTGTGGTTGCCCTGGCAACCAATGCCCGCAAGGTTATCCTGTGGAATTTCCAGTTGGGAAAAATCCAGACTGTGATCAAAGATCCCTTCCAACATTCCATCGGCAAGGTCGCCTACAGCCCATCCGGTACATTGATTATCGGGGAACGCACATCCTCCAGGGAATTCTGCCAGGTCATGGGCTGGTTTGATGACCGGGCATTTGAAATGGGGTACCACCAGGGATCTGTAACAGGAATCCTTCCTATTGGTGATGACCTGGTGCTCACTGGCGGCAGAGACCAGATGTTGAAATTATGGAATCTACGCAACCATACCCAGATTCACCAGGCTGCCCTGGGTACCTGGCCGCGATCCATGGCAATATCTCCAGATCAGACACGCCTGGCATGGGCAAGTGATTCCCTTCACCTCCTAAAATTGCCGGACCTGAACCAGGTTCGGCAAATTCGCATACGGATGCAGCGGAAATCCTATCAATCTTCCACATCGGTGATTCATGCACTGGCATTCTCACCCACGGGAAGCCAGGTTGTCTGCGGACATAATAATGGTCAGATAACAACCATATCCATCAGTGATCGCAAGGGGGATCAAAATCATGCTTTTTCCCACGCATTTGGCTCGGCAGTAACAGGTGTCCGGTTTGTGCCGGGACACAATATATTAATTTCTGCCAGCAAGGATGGACAGATCCAATTTTCACGTTGGGGAGACCAGGCAAAGGGAAAGCTGGCATTCTCTCCTTTTGGGCAAATTACTTCTGTTCAGGTATCCCCAACAGGGGACTTCATGGCGACCGGCACCAGTTCCTCTTCCCTGGTACTATGGGATTTACGCACGCTGGATATTCCCCGCTTATTCAGCCTGCCTCTTGCCAGCGCACTTCCTGCCCACTTGACTGCAGCGAGGGAGATGCGTCAATATGCAGGTATCCCCCAATGGGTGCAGGCTCCCCTGGGTTTTCTGATCCTGATGCTGCAGCGAAAATTCCAATACGACATTCAGGTTGATGAGATAATTCAGATTCAAGCCGGGGAATTTGATATCATGATTGATGGAATCGAGGGAGTGGAAGCAGATGAAGAAATGGTTTAATGAGGTTCGAAAAAAGAAACAGCCACAAACACCTCAACCAGATGAACTGACCCTTGGCGCACGGCTCAAACAAGCCGAAATGGATCTACAATCTGCCAGGAACGAGATTTCTCATCTTCAATCCGAACTGCAACGCCTCCAGGATTCCATCCTCGTCCAGTCAGAATCAACCGTCCATATCCAACTGGAAGAAATCGCCGGTGAAATTGCATCAGCCCTGGCACAATTGGAAACCCAGGCATATTTGTTGGAGATGGAGCATAAGAATATCCAGGCACGGGATATCCTCCAGGTGGCTCGCCGCTTTACCCAGGCTTTTGCCCGGCGCGGAGTGATTACAGAAGGAGTGATTGGAGAAGTTGTCCTGTATGACCCGGTTAAACATATGCCCATCCGGGATCAGCAAACCATCCCTACCGGAAACCCAGTCACGATTCGAGTACCGGCAGTCCGATTTCGGGGTAAAATCATCACCCGGGCACAAGTTGTCCCAAGGGATGAAAAACCATCATGAGTGGCAGACTGGCAATTGATTTTGGCACATCCAACACCCTGGCAGCCATTTGGGATCCAATTCACAAGGAAGGAATCCCTGTGGAAATTCCAGATTATTCCATCCCGGTACGGCAGGGAAGCACCCAGATTCCCGTCATCCCCTCCCTCATTCACTATACGCCGGATAACCGCCAATGGATCGGGAACCAGGTTATCCAGCATGGATTGAAACAAAGCAACCAGACATTCCGGTGGATGAAGCGCTATATCACACAGCGCAGCCCATACAAGGTTCGGGTGAATGGACGTGAAATCACGCCATACATCGCCGGGCAGGATTTTCTTTCCAGCGTTCTGGTTTTTGCCGGACAGCAGGTAAATCTCAAGGATGAAGAAATTGCATTCAGTGTTCCAGTGGAAGCCTTTGAACATTATGAAAACTGGCTGTCCACAATTGCAGAAGGCATTGGAATGCGCCGGTACCGATTGATTGATGAACCCTCCGCAGCAGCGCTGGGGTATGGCACGCACATTCAACCGGGAAACACCTACCTTGTGTTTGATTTTGGTGGTGGAACTCTGCATGCTGCAATTGTACTGATTGAAGAACCGGGAGAAAAAACCGGGCCGCGCTGCAGGGTCTTGGGCAAAGCCGGGCTCGATCTTGGTGGAACCTCCATTGACCAATGGATTTTTCAGCGGGTCTTGAAAAACAATCACCGCCAGGATATGGATGAGGATGTCCGGCGCATGTCTGCTTCCCTGTTGGTGGAATGCGAACGTGTCAAGGAACAATTGTCATTCCAGGAATCTGCCGAATTGACTGCCATGGACCCGGAAACCGGAGCTGTTTTGAGCGATACGATGACAAGGTCGCAGCTGGAAGACTTAATGGAAGAACAGGGTCTGTTTACGCATCTTAATCGAACCATCCAGAGAGCGGTTAACCATGCCAGGGAACATGGATACCAGGAAGAACACATCCATTCCATTCTCATGGTCGGTGGAAGCAGCCAGATTCCATCTGTTCAGCGAATACTCCGGCAGATCTTTGGCGCGGAACGTGTTTTCTTTAATCGCCCGCTGGATGCCATTGCCCGGGGTGCGGCTGCCTTCGTTGCCGGTATGGATTTTTATGATCACATCCAGCATGATTATGCCATCCGGCATACCAATCCCAAAACCGGTGGATATGAATACCGCACCATTGTACGGCGCGGCACTCCTTATCCCACCCAAAAGCCCGTTGCAACATTAACAGTGAAAGCATCCCACGATGGACAACAAAACTTGGGACTGGCAATATTTGAAGTGAGTGAACACCGCAGGCTGGATACTGCCGAACCTGTGGAATTGATGTTCGATCCGGGTGGTGCCGCCCGAATCGTTCCCATCACGCCGCAGGATGAGGAAAACCGCTCCCTCTTCTGGATGAACGAACACCAGCCAACCTTCCTGGTTGCAAATCCTCCAGCAGAAATGGGGCAACCCCGTTTTCGCGTGGAATTTAATGTTGATGCCAACAAGCGTTTGACGATCACAGTACGGGACATGGTTACCAATAGCTTAACCCATCGCGATTACCCGGTTGTAAAATTAACCTGAAGCAAATTCAAAGGAGAAGTTATGTCCCACATCTCGCGAATTCAAACCAAAATCAAGGAGAGGAAGTACCTGATCCAGGCTTTGGAAGACCTGGGGTATCATTTTGAGGAAGGGGCTCAAACCGTCCGGGGGTATGGAGGGCAAAAAAGTAGCGTGGAGATCGTCATCAAGCTGCCGCTCAGTTATGATATCGGCTTGCGGGCAACACCGGATGGTTATGAAGTGGTTGCAGATTGGTTTGGTGTGCGGGGCACCACCTCAAAACAGTTTGTCAACCAGTTATCTCAACGATATGCGTACCATGCCGCCCGGGCAGAGATGGAAGCCCAGGGTTTCACCCTGACAGAGGAAGTGGAAGAAAAGGGAGAAATCCGCCTGGTTTTGAGAAGGATGGCGTGAGGAGGGATGAATGGATATACAGGAAATTGAAATCACCATCAATAAACAAGGACAGGTGGAAGTGCACGTGCGCGG
>JAGVUS010000363.1 GCA_019136175.1 Chloroflexota bacterium
CCTGGATGTTTGCAAAAACAAATTCATTAACCGGCGGTTCGAATTGGCATCGAACAAAATATTCCTGGAATCCAAGAACCCCCTGATCCTTCGTATGTACCATGGTGGGAACAGCATCATTTGAAGCTGGAATCACCTTAATTTTAATGCCATATTTCCCGCAAAAATACTCGATTGTTTCTGAAAGAGTCATGCCGTTGATCATCAAGTGGGTTCTCAACATGTGCCAGGCTACATCATGATCCCCTAGATGAAACCAGGCGGGTCCTCCCATTTGCTCAATCGCACCCATAACAGTCCAGGTCTCGCCATCTCTACCCCACCCCGTGAATGGATTAGCCAATCCACTGAGGGTATATAGGATGGTATCCACGTCGGGACATATTTTTAAACCAAAGTGCTCAAAATCATCACCAATGTTCACAATCGTTGTTAAATATTCCGGCGGAAGATTTAGCGATAACCCATCAACAAATTTGGCTCCGCCAACTCCTCCCGACAACGCAACAACCTTCATCAAACCTTCGTTCATGATTCCCCTGAAAGCTGAACCGTATAAGGCATATTTGAGTGGATGCCATCTGTATACGCAATGGCAAGGTGATCAACAGGGAATGTGAGATCAAAAGAGTAATTGATGAACGAATCGACAGAACAGGATATCTGACCAGGCATAATATTTTGGTATAGAAGGGTAATGTGTGGCATCCACCGATCTGGCTGATAATATGGATTTGATTGAATCAGGTAAGGACGAATTTCAGCCCACAGACTTTCATGATACTCCAACAATTTCCTTGTCTTGACAATTGGTATATACAGAACTGGTTGTTTCCCGGTGAATATCCCCAACCCTGTTGTGATTATTTCAAAAGGAGGATTATCACTGCCAAATTTATTCAAACAGGTTTGTACCCCTTGAAGATCAATTTCCTCAGAGCCAAACCAGGAGAAATGCGGAATGGGCCCCTGGGTTGCATCCCCCAACCCGCAGTCAAAGGTCAGGTCTTTAAGCAAATTCGATTCATTTAACTTTGGAAACAAATCCAAAACAGTCACTATTGCGTACATTCCACCTCTCTATCGAAATAAATCCTGTTCCTGTGGTCGGATTAATTCCTGCAAACAGCCATCCCTCAATGGATAGGGAAAACCGCGAACATGGACCACCGGCACTGCCTCATCCGCCTGTCCCATAATTAGAGATGCTGCTGCGGCTAATTCATCGGCAGCGGCAATTTGAGTGACTTTTAATCGATACCCAAACAAATCAGGATCTCCCCGTTTATCCACCAAACCAGGGATTCCAGCCAAGCCTATCGTTGTACCAACCACTCCCATGCGCCAGGCTCTGCCGTGGGAATCAATAATCAAAATTCCAACATTCTTGCCGGAAAATCCCAGGATTTCCCGCCTGAGGTTCTCTGCGGATTGATCGGGATTTTCTGGGAGCAACAAAACCCAATCATCATCACTTCCATACAATCCCTTCACATTGGAATGATCAATGCCGGCATTTGCACAAATAAAACCCAGGTTGTGTTCAACAATTAAGGTTCCGCCTCGCACCCTGAGAGTGCTTTTACTCTCCCGTAAAACCAATTCAACAAACCGCGGATCCTTCCCCGTCATCTCAGCCAATTGGTGTGCCATGGATGAAGGTGTAATATCCCCAAGGTAAACCAACCTTCCCTCCACTTTGGATACAATCTTCTGTGCGACAACAAGAATATCACTATCCCGAAGTTCAATTCCCTCAACTCGTATTGCTTCAAGGATTGTTGAAGTTAACGGATCGTCCTTCTGATACAGTGGTAATCCATGAATTGGTGTTAGCGTCAGCGTCAAAGGTTACCTCAACAATAGTTACTCAAGAGGTATTCCAGTTATCCGAATACCCGCAGAATTGGTTCCGTATCGTTTATTTAAACCGATCAAGATGGACGTGAGACCCTCAACAACAACCGCATTTTCCACTGGACCTCCATCCCATCCATTTAAACCAGTTTTTTTCACCAAATCGATGACCGCATCCCGGGCGGAACGATCTCCACCGCAAACAATAACGTCGCAATCCGCGATACTTTCGCCATTAAGTAAATTTTCGTAAGAAATATTTTGAAACGCAGCGACTACCTTCACGTTTTCTCCGAAAATCGATTGTGCCTCCTGGGTTGCAGATCCTGCTGGTGGCATTTGTACTTTTGTAACCCTGGGCGGAACAAGCGGAACGGTCACATCAATCACAATTTTTCCCTGGACAAATGGGGAAATTTCTTCGCAAATTGCAGCGTGAGCACTAAATGGCACCGTCAGTACAACAATATTAGCCCGATCTGCAACATCTTGATTTATCGCCCCTTCCACACCCCCATCAAAGCCAAGGCGTTCATTAACAAACAACGCAGCAGACTCGGCTTTTTCCTGTTGCCTGGAACCAATAAGCACCTTAATTCCATTCCTTGCCCAGCGATAAGCTAGCCCCTTTCCTTCTTTCCCTGTACCACCAATGATGCCAATGATTATTTCTTCCACTTTCTCAACTCCTTCTTGTTACATGGACTGATATCTGCGATGTGTTTGCTGTGATAATGTGCGCGCATGGGAAATGATCCCATCTTCATCCAAGGTCATAATTTTTCTGTTTTTCATAAGCAATTTTCCTGCAGCAATTGTGGTCGTGACCATACCGTCACGGAAACCAAAAATGATATGCCATGGCAGGTTACCGGCAGTTAACTCGGTAAAAGGTTTGTAATCAACAAAAATAATGTCAGCCTGAGCGCCTGGTGTAATCATTCCAATCTGCCGCCCGAATAATGATGTGGCAAGTGCTGAATTTTGATAGACTGCCATTTGCATTAATGTGTTGCCATTCATCCTTCGCGGGTCCTTGTTCCACAATTTGTGAACAAGGTAAGCTGTTTTCCATTCTTCCCACATGGCATTGGAAAATCCATCATTCCCAATACACACCTTTACCCCTGCCCGGATCATTGCTTCCACATCTCCCAGTCCAACACCATTATTCATATTTGAGCGCGGCTGATGGGTGACCCATGCGCCAGCATCAGCAATAAGCTGAATTTCACGGGCATCCAGGTGAACTGCGTGAACCAGAATGGAATTTTCCCGTAAAATGCCATGTCGCGCCAATCGATCCACCACGCGAGTGCCCGATTTTTCCATACTATCATCCTGATCAACTGGATGTTCGGCAACGTGTATATGAAAACCAATATTAGGAAAAGCATTCTTGACGCAATATTCCAACGTCTTCTCTGATAATGTCAGGCTGGCGTGTAATCCAAACAAACCCGCCAGGCGACCATTCAGATGATCCTCAGAAAGCTTGTTTAGAAATCGGACATTTTCCTCAACACCGGCGATCATTCCATCCTCGCCGTTTCGATCTGTAACCTCATAACAAAGGCACCCGCGCAACCCGGAACGATCAATTGCATCGGAAATAACGTCCAGTGAGCCTGAAATTGCGTTTGGCGAAGCATGATGATCAACCAGGGTGGTGGTTCCATGCTTAATGGCATCGATTAAACAGACCAGGGTTGAATACTCCACATCCTCAAGCGTCAATGCCCTGTCCAATTTCCACCATAACTTTTCCAAAACTTCAGGAAATGACTTGGGAGCAGGTCCACTGATTGCCATTCCCCTGCCAAAAGCTCCATAAAAGTGAGTGTGGGCGCAAATAATTCCTGGCATTACCAATTGACCAGCTGCATCCACCCGTTCTTCATTTGGATATCGATTGAGAAGGTCAGCCTGGTTCCCCACTTCAATGATTTGATCTCCCTGAATATAAACAGCCCGCCCATCCAGGATTCGATTGGGTAATTCCCAAGTAACAATTTTTCCATTAATAATTAGCATGTTATCCGTAACCTTTTGAATGATTCTAACATAATCCTATTTGTTTGCTTTTTCATAATCGCTTATAATCAATACATTCTGATCAGGAGTAACCTAATGGATATGCGCAACGCAGCCTGTCAATATGCAAATGATCATTATCAGTCATTTCTTGCAGATCTAAAACAATTCATTACATTTCCCTCTGTTTCAACAGATCCAATTCATAAAGATGACATGATTAAAACGGCTGGGTGGATTGCAGAAAAATTATCCGCCATTGGTATGCATCATGTCGAAATTATTCCCACACCCGGTCATCCTGTAGTATATGCGGATTGGTTGCTTGCAGGAGAATCTTCTCCCACAGTATTAATTTACGGGCATTATGATGTCCAGCCTCCCGACCCACTGGAACTGTGGAATTCCGAGCCGTTTGATCCCTTGGAAAAGGGCGACTTTCTTTTCGCTCGCGGTGCTTCGGATATGAAGGGTCAGATTATTGCCTCCATAGCTGCTGTAGAAGCCATTCTCAAACAAGGTGGGGTTCCCGTTAATCTGAAATTTGTCATTGAGGGCGAAGAGGAAATCGGCTCGCCAAATTTTAATAATGTGTTGGAATCGAGAAAGGAACAACTCCGCAGTACGGTTGCATTAAATCCTGATGCTGGAATGATCGACCCAAATACCCCAACAATTGTGTATGGATTACGGGGTCTGGCATATTTTGAATTAAAAGTCTTTGGACCTGATCA
>JAGVUS010000221.1 GCA_019136175.1 Chloroflexota bacterium
GGCATTTCCCGGTTGCTCATCATGGTGTTCAGACTGTACACAATTTCCTGGGTGCGCCCCACTGCAAAGGCGGGTATGATGACCTTGCCTCCCCGCTCGATGGTCTTGTTAACGACGGTTCGAAGCTCTTCGTAAGCAAGTTGGGGATCGCGGTGGGGTTTATCCCCATACGTGCATTCCATCATCAGGTAATCGGCTGCCTCAGGCAGTACGGGATCCTGGAGGAGGGGTAATTTTTCACGCCCGATGTCACCTGAAAACCACAGGCGGTAACGCCTGCCTTTTTCCTTTATGTCGAGGACAATGGCGGCAGATCCCAGGATGTGCCCGGCATCCAGTAAGCGGGCAGTAACGCCGGGGATGGGTTCAAATTCGGCTCCATAATCCATCGGTTGAAACAATGGCATCACGTCTTCAGCATCCTGGGATGTGTATAACGGTTCCACGGGGGCTTCACCGCGCCGCTCCCGCTTGCGATTGACAAAGCGCACATCCGATTCCTGGATGTGGGCGGAATCCAGCAGCATCAACCCCGAGAGACGGGCAGTGGCTTTGGTGGTGTAGATGGGGCCGGTGAATCCACGCTTCACCAGGTTCGGCAGGTTGCCGCTATGGTCAATGTGGGCATGCGACAGGATCATCGCATCTACTTCCGGCGGTTGAAAATGGAAAGTCCGGTTCTGCTCATAGGTTTGAGCGCGCCGCCCCTGGAATAAACCGCATTCCAGGAGTAATTTTGCCCCATTGGCTTCCAACAGGTACTGGGACCCGGTGACTGTTTGGGCAGCTCCATTAAATGTGATTTTCATAATGATCTGGCTCCTGGTGGTGAATGATGGCTAGAATTTGCGAGCCGTACCGTTGAAAACGCCAGGGAAGATGTTCCATGATCCTCCCAAGGGCAAGCAGTGATTGGGGGTTTTCCTGGGCGATGGTATCCATTGTTTCGCGCGGCAGGATGACATCGGATTCCACCCCCATGCTTTCCCCGGCGGTTTTTCTCCAGCGCCGCAGTAAATCCAGGCGATCCAGGTAGGCATCATCCGGACGGTGTGAATTGGACCTGTAGATGGGAGGGCTGTTTAAGCCGCGTTGAACTGCCTGAAGGATTTGCGCTCCATGGCGCTGGAGGAGACTGGCTGACAGGATTTTTGCGTCTGTCAACTCGATCAATGTTTGCGGGCAGGTGGAGGCGATATCCAATAAGGAACTGTCGCTAAGAATTTTGAAACGCGGCAAATCCGCTTGTTGTGCCCGTTGTTCGCGGTACAGCCAGAGTTGGTTAAGAACAGCTGCCTGCTGGGGTGAAAAATCGCGATTACCAACCATTCTCCAGATGCTGGAATTATGCATCTCCTTGCTTTCTGGAATTTCCACCAGGCGGAATCGCTGAAAATCTTCCAGTGCCAGACCAGTCAGGTTTTCCTGCTCAAGCTGTTGAAAAAGGCACGCTCGTAGAGGGATCAGGTAATATGTGTCCAGCCGGGCGTAGTCCAGCATGGCGGGAGGGAGTGGACGGAGCCCCCAGTTTGCCCGCTGGTAACGCTTGTCAATTTCAACCTGCAGTTCACTGGAAAGGATGGAACCCAAACCAAAGGCTTTCTTCCCAAGGATCCTTGCTGCTTGCATTGTGTCAAACAGGTGGTTGACTTGAAATCCAAAATCACGCCGCAGGCAGATCAGGTCATATTCAGCGGCGTGAAATATCTTTTCAATTTGGGTGGATTCAAAAAATGGTTGGAGCGAGGAAAGATTTGGCAGGCTGAGTGGGTCAACCAGGTAGTCACGGTCACCGGTGGAAAATTGGATCAGGCAAACCTGTTCCTGGTAAGCATAGAGACTGTTGGATTCCGTGTCAACTGCCACATGCGCATAGCCGGAGATGTCCGCCACCATCTGGCGGAGTCTCAACGGGGTATCCACCCAGGTGGGTGGAGCGGTGGGATGGCTGATCATGGAGACATTATAATGCCTAAAAAGGAGTCCGGGTAAGCGTGCTGTAAACCGGGCAGACAGCAGCCCTCGGAAATATATCTGGTTTTAATCTTTCACTTATGGTATAGTATGAAAACAAATGGAGGAATCATGAAAGAAAGAATATTGATAGTCGAAGATGATGACGCCATTGTCCGGGTTTTGCGCCGCAGCCTGTCATTGGAAGGATTTGATGTCGAATCGGCGGGGGATGGAGAGACCGGGCTGGCACTTGCGCTGGAAAACCGACCCGATCTTGTCATTCTGGACTTGATGCTGCCGGGAATGGATGGCTTGGAAGTTTGCCGTCGTCTGCGGACATCAACTTCCGGGAATACGCCCATTTTAATGCTGACTGCCAGGGATACTGTTCCCGACCGAATTCAGGGACTGGACGCCGGGGCGGATGATTACATCGTAAAACCGTTTGATCTCGATGAGCTGGCTGCCCGGATTCGCGCGCTCTTGCGCCGAACCCAGTCAGAGCGGGCTACCGTTCTTACCTTTCAAGATCTTGTATTGGACACCAATTCCAGGCAGGCAAGCCGCAAGGGACGTGTCATTACCTTGACGGCGAAAGAATATGACCTGTTGGAGCTCTTCATGCGCCACCCCCGCCAGGTCTTGATGCGGGATATGATTTTTGACCGGGTTTGGGGATATGATTTTGGCGGTGAGAGCAATGTTCTGGATGTTTACATCCGCTACCTGCGTCAGAAGCTTGAACAGGAAGGGGAAGCGCGTCTCATTTACACCGTTCGCGGTGTGGGATACGTTATGCGTGAGTCGAACTGATGTCGCTGCGGGTCCGCCTGACACTGCGTGATGTCATTCTGGCAACGCTGGGTCTGGTGCTGCTTGGAACAATGATTTATAGTATTACAACGTTGGTCGTTCTTGCCCAGATTGACCAACGTTTGCTTTCAGCGTCTGAAAACATCATTCAACAATTACGGGTGGAATCCCCCGGCAGGTTCAACACATCCCTGTTTGATACGCTTGATTTATCACAGGATTTTGCGATCCAACTTTGGGGGGTGGACCGGCGGATCCAATACTCCACATATACGGGAAATCAGGCACCCATGAACCCGGGTGGATGGGATGGTGGTAGTCCAGCGTTCACTGTGACTGATTGGAAACAGAGCCGCACCCGGGTTTTAAGTACTCCCCTGGTCACAAGAAGGGGAATGGCCGGTGTGCTGATGGTGGGGGTAAACATTTCATGGCTGCTGGTGGCACAGAACCAGTTGGAATTAGCGCTCTTTTCTTCCATCCCCTTCTTGTTTGTTCTGTTGATTTTGATCCTCTGGTATTTGAATGGGCGGATGCTCCTGCCATTGACACAAATGGTTAAAAAAATGGAGGAATTGAATAACTCCAATGATTTATCCATCCGTCTCCCGGTCAACCGGGCAAGCCCTGGAGAAGTGGAGGATGTAGTGGTGACATATAACCGGGCGCTCGACCGGATGGAAAACATTCTCAACCTCCAAAAACGGTTTGTGACGTTTGTGGGTCATGAATTGAGAACTCCGTTGACTGTCATCAAGGGCGAGGTTGGCATTCTAAAAAAACTGGGAAATGTGGATCCTGAGTCCTTGCATAGTATTGAAAATGAGGTGGATCGGTTGACCCGTATGGTGGGTGACCTGTTGTTGTTGGCGCAGGCGGAGACTGGTCGACTGCCATTGGATGTAAACCGAATGGGAATGGATGACGTGGTCCTGGAGGTATTCCAACAAGCACGGGTCCTGGGTGGCAAGGAAATTGAAGTGATCTTGGAGAACCTGGAACCGGTTGAGATTCTTGGAGACAGGGATCGAATCAAACAGGTGCTGCTAAACCTTGTGGGGAATGCCATAAATCATACGCCTTCCGGGGGAAAAATTTTTATCTCTCTTCAGAGGGTGCATGATCAGGCGCAGGTGATTGTACGTGATACGGGTGCTGGAATACCTGAAGAAGATTTGCCATTTGTGTTTGAACGGTTTTTCCGCAGTGAAGGTGCCAACAAGCGTAAGAAGAGCCGGGGAGGATTTGGCTTGGGGTTGCCAATTTCTTATTGGATTGTACGAAATCATAACGGGAAAATTGAGGTTGATTCCCAGGTTGGCTTGGGAACCACTTTCACCGTGTGGTTGCCGTTGGCGGGAGATTAACCGCGAACCGCTGCCGGGATGGGCAGCGGTCGCAGCGGGGAAGGAGATATGGGGTTTGGGGAATGCAGCCGCCGGTTGGCGGATCTTGCCAGGTTAAATTATAATTTTTTGGTTATCCCATTTTGATCTGAAGATGGGCGGGGAGGGGCGGAAAGGGAGTGGTAGGTAGGTTCGGGGCGGGGGGAAGAAGCGCCGAGGGAACGGGCAGCCATGGGGCGTGGAGCGGGGCGGGCAGGCTGGTAGGCGGGAGCGGCAGGCTGGAGGGAAGGGGAACGGGAGACGGAGCGGGACCGCGCCGGGCGGGCAGCCTCGGTGGAGAAGATGCGCTCGCCAGCCACGGAGAGTGTGCCAATGATGAGGATGCGGGTGACCCAGACGACGAGGGCGACGAAGATGGGCACGGCAGTGGTGAGGGTCTTGGCGGAGATGACGGCGGTGGACTGGAGGGCATGGGAGGTGATTGCCATGGAGACGCCCCAC
>JAGVUS010000176.1 GCA_019136175.1 Chloroflexota bacterium
AGCCCGGCGACCATGCTGTTGAAAGCGTGTGCCAGTACGGCAACCTCATCATCCCCGCGCGAATCCACCTTGACCTGCAGGTTGCCGCGCTCCACCTCGCTGGATGCCTGTACCAGACGGGTTAATGGTTTGGTAATCAGGCTGGACAGATACAATCCTACAATTACCACCAGCAGGATGGCTGCCAGGAAAATTATAATCATTTGCACCCGGGTTAACTGGCTGGTCTGAATGAGGAAAGCCTGTGGCAGGGTGACTCCTAGGATGCCAAGGTCGCGCTGATCCCGCACTTCCCACGCCCCCAGCAGTTCGGTGTAGGACACGGAGGATACAGTCAGGTCGCGGGTTTGCGATGCCAGGTCCTGCGCCAGAAGCACCTGGGCGCTGCGGGAAGGGGAAAGCATCAGGCTGTCTGCGCCCGTGCCGAAGGTAGTAGCCAGTGGCTGCCCTTCCAGCGTGTAAATAGTAATATCGGCAAGCGTGGCGGCTTTCATTTCGCGCACCAGGGTGGGCAGGGATCGCCCCACCAGAACTACGCCCACTTTTTCACCGTTAGGGGCGTAAATGGGACCGCTGATATAGAAGTAATTTCCCCAGGGTGCAACCGCCAGACCGGCAAATTTATCCCCGCGCTCATCCACGGTGCCTGTCAACACAGCCTGGATGTAATCCATGGATTGGAAGAACGGGTCCCCCCGCGTGAAGATATAATTCCCCACCGGGCTGCCTGGCTGCTGGCGGATGGACAACAGGCTGATCCCGCCGAGATCCAGGATTTCAAGGGCTTCCTCCTCGGCGTTCAATGCCAGGGGCAGCGTGATGGATCGGAGTTGTTCGGAATCGCCGGATTGAATTGCCTCCGCCACGCCCTGGCTGTTTGCCACCAGGCGCAGGGTGACCAGCAGGCGATCCTCTTCATTGACCATCCAGTCGGTTGCCTGCTTGCCGGTTGCCACCAGCTGGTTCAGGTATCGCTCCTGGGCGGAATCAATCACCACCCGGCTGATCAGATAGATGACAGCCAGTGTAAAAAGGATGGACAGCACCAGGTACGGCAGGATGATTTTGATGCGCACCGGGATGCGAATGACCGGTTTTTTGGCGCCAGTTCTGCGGCGGGTTTTTGTCGATTCCCCCAGCTTTTCAAGTGACCGTTCAATCCATTCCGGGCGGAAGGGTTGGCGAAGAAAGACCCTCACCCCCAGGGATTGCGCCTGCATTTCCCGCTGCAAATCGGGATGTTTGTTGGTTACCACAAGGCGGATGGTGGGGCGTTCCAGAATCAAGCGAACCAGGTCCTGCCAGTCCTCACCGGGAAAATGCAGATCCAGGTAAACCAGGTCGGGCTTGACCTGTTCAAATAATGCTTCCGCCTGGTTCAGGTCCCAGGCTCCCCAAACTTCGTCCCCGCGCTCCTTAAAATACCGCACCAGCGGTTGAGCGCTTTTGGGGTCTGTTTGAACAATCAAAACCTTCTGACGCATGTCCGCCTGTGTTGATCAGGATAAGTAGTCCCTCAATTGCCGGGAGCGGGTGGGGTGGCGTAATTTTCGCAGGGCTTTTGCTTCAATCTGGCGGATTCGCTCCCGGGTGACGTTGAAATACCGGCTGACTTCCTCCAGGGTGTGGTCCTTGCCGTCAATCAACCCAAAGCGCAATTCCAGTACCTGTCGCTCCCGTTCGGAAAGTGCACCCAGCGCGGATTGGACCTGTTCCCGCAGCATTTCGCGCGCCGCGGCATCCATTGGTTCCAGGGCATCGTCATCTTCAATGAAGTCGCCCAGCTGGCTGGATTCTTCATCACCCACCGGGCGTTCCAGTGATACCGGCTCCTGTGCTGATTGCAGGATGCGTTGCACCTTGGCGGTTGCCCAGGTCCAATGACGTTGCAATTCGGGGTCAAGCGGTGTTCCTTCCGCCCGGGCGCGCTGAATTGCCTGGTATTCTGCTTCAGGCAGGAACCCGGCTTCCAAAGCCAGTTCCTCCGGGGTGGGTTCGCGCCCCAACTGTTGGACAAGCGCCCGCTGTACCCGCAGCAGGCGGGTGATTGCTTCAAACAAATGTACGGGAATGCGGATGGTGCGCGCCTGTTCGGCAATGTACCGGCTGATGGATTGGCGAATCCACCAGGTGGCATACGTGCTGAATTTAAACCCGCGGGTGGGATCAAACTTGGATACCGCCCGCAGCAGTCCCAGGTTTCCTTCCTGAATCAGGTCAAGGAAGGAAATCCCCCTTCCCAGGTACCGCTTGGCAATGCTGACCACCAGCCGCAGGTTGGCGCGGATGAGCGTCTGGTTGGATTCGTCCGCCCGGCGGTCAATCCCTTCCAGTTCAGCAACCAGGATTTTCTCGTCCGGCAAGGCAGTTTCAAAAAATGCCAGGTCCAGCCTGGGCTGGGTTTTGTCACTGCAAAAGGTCATCAACTGGCTGGCGGTTTGTTCCGGCAGCAAATAGAGGCACAAGAACAGTGTAAAGGCATACCGCACAAGGTCATCCCACAACGGATCTTTGCCCCACAAGCCATTATCCAGAAAGCTGCGCAGGTAGGATGGCTCCTTCATTTGCCATTGGATTTTCAATGCCTGGGCTTCCGAAAGAATCAGCGTAAAATCCGGGACTTCGTTTTGAGCCAGCTTGCTTGCATCCTGCTGCAGCCGCTCCCAGGAATTGATCAGGTCCTGGGTGATGGCAAGAAACAGGGAGCAGTAATGACCCGGTTTGCCGGGCGGCGGTTGAACGTGCAGTTGATGGGCATCAATCCGCCGTTGGGCTTCAATGCGCGCTGCCAGCCGGAATTCGCTGTCCGAATCCAGCAGGTGAATCAAGCCGATTTCCTTGAGGTAAAGACGGACCGGGTCTTCGGAAAGCTCAACCGCGATTGCCGGATCTTCCAGGATTTCCAGGGGATCTTCCATGATCACTTCGCCAAATTCCTCAATCACGGAGGCAATGGCGCTGATTGCCGGATCTTCCAGGATTTCCAGGGGATCTTCCATGATCACTTCGCCAAATTCCTCAATCACGGAGGCAATGGCGCTATCTTCATTGTCATCACGGGGAAGGGAATTTTCCGGGTTGCGTTCCTCTTCCGGGGGAGAAACCCGGCGGATTGGTTTCCGTCTGCCCGTTGAATTGGGTGAACCGCTGGAAGGGTTGGGGGTTTGGGGTTTGGAAGCCATAAATTAACTATATCATAAAATAAAAAGCGGATTGTTTGCAGGAAGGGGTAATTTTTTTACGGGAGGATTGACTGGTTTTCACCTGTCCGCTGGAATATTCTCCATGCCAGGAATGTGATCCACGGGGAGGGCGCTTTCTTTTGCCCGAAATCCCAGTGTTGATAGGCTGTGTAGATGGAACCGGCAGTGAATCCCCCGTTTTGATCCTGCTGGCTTTGTAAAACTGCCAGCAGGTCATTGAATCGGGCATCCCGCCTTGCAGCAGGGTATCGCGAGAGCACATCCAGCACGTGCAGCAGATCGTACCAGATAAGAGGGGCTTTCAGCTTGCAGAAATCCGTGCCCATATAAAACAGGTATGGATGGCGCTCCTGCCGGTGTTCCCACAGGTTCAGAATTGTTTCCACCCCCTTCGCCGCGGAGGCGCTTTCCTGTCCTGTTCGGGTGAGGGACAATGCCTTTAACATTGCCAGGTTTCCAAACGGGCAGGGATCCAATTTGCGCCCCGGTCCGCGGAAATTTTCCAGTTCCGGGGATACCTCACATCCCCAGCCATTTTCGCGTACCAGGCTCGAGAGGAACGCCAATGCCTTCTGCACCCGGGGGTGCGCCCCCATGCCAAGTTGGGTCAGCGCATATAAAATCAGCGGAGCGTCGCATAGTGCCCATGCCCAGGCATCTTCTCCCGATCCGCCGTGACTTGTGGAGATGTTCATCCGCAGGGCAAAGGGTCCGGTATTGGAAGGGGTTGCCATCACCTTTTCAACAATTTCCGCCATGCCGGCATCCTCTGCCGTAACGCCCAGATCCACCAGGAAGTTCAGCTTGTGAAAGAACTGGTTGGCGGATTTGTGACTGTTAATGGGTGGTCCGGGCCAGCCTGCCAGTTCCTGGATGATGTCCTGCACCCGGCTGTCAGCCAGCATGTCCTGCCGGGCGGATCGAACTGCCGGGCTGTTTTCACATTCCCCCAGCAGGTCCAGCCGGGTGCGGTATTGCACGTACGCTGGACCTGATAGAAGCCAATCCACGGGCAGATTCATGGTAGTTCTCCTATTCTGTTGATTACAATGAGGGTTGAAAATTAATCGAACTGGATGGGATGCGAAAGTGCTTCGTCGAGCAGCTTGCGCATCATGAGGGACTGCAGGATCAAGTCTTCATACGGATTGATGACATCGGATCCTGGCTGCTGGATTTCCTCCTGCAGAAAGCGGAGTTGCTTCATCTCTTCGTTAATGCGCGCCAGGCGCAGGCTCATCAATGTATGAAGCAGGTCTTCGGCGAGGGCGTTTGCAGCACCGCCGCGAGAGGTGTCCGACTGGGATGGCAGCACAACCGGGGCGGTCAGCTTGCCATACAGCTCCTCCAGTTCATCCGGCAGGTTCTCACGGATGTAATGCCCGGGTTCATCCTCCTCCTGGGTCAACGAGGAGAGGATCAGGCGTGCCATTGCCTGGTGATCGCTGTCGGAAAAATCCGCCAGGGTCAGGCGGTTGAGTTGTTCCTTTTGCAGGGCGCGGTCAATCTGGTAGATGACCTCCGGGCGGTGCAGGAGCAGCCGCAGGCAGTGTTCCTCCTGGGCATGCATGCGGCGGGCAGGGCTGGCTTCCGCTACCGGTGTGCGACCGGCAGTGCGGTTTGCCGGCAGGTTCGGGCGGCGCCGTCCCGTTCCGCTGGCAGGTGCTCCACCGGCAACCAGGGCGCGTTCATCCACCTTCAGAAGACGAGCCAGTCGCTGCCGGTAGGCATCCCGTTCCACCGGTGAGGGGACATCCTCAATCAGGGGCATCACGCGGGCGGCAATGGCACTCTTGGTTTTTGGATCCTCCACATCCTGTTGGGCTGCCAGTGTTTCCATAACATGAATGACGATTGGCTTGGCGTTGGCAAGGATCTGCCCCCATTCTTCGGGTGACTCCAGCACAACCTCATCGGGGTCCTTGCCTTCCGGGATGGTGGTGACACGAACATCCGCCTGGAGGCGGGCTTCATGTCGCAGCAAGCCGCGGGCATCAAATGTCAGCTCCTCGGCATGGTCCAGGGATTGCCGGGCAACCTCCAATCCGCGCAGGGTGGCTTTTTCACCGGCAGCATCGGCATCCAGTGCCAGGATAATGCGGCGGGTAAAACGCTTCAGCAGCCGGAACTGGGTTTCCGTCAGAGCGGTGCCCATCGGTGACACAGTATTCGTATAGCCTGCCTGGTGCAGCAGGATGACATCCAGGTATCCCTCCACAATCACCGCCTGGTCGGCTGCCCGGATAGGCTTGCGCGCCAGATCCAGTCCATAGAGCAAGCCCCCCTTGTCAAACAGCGCCGTTTGGGGTGAGTTGAGGAACTTGGGAATGTCATTTGGATCCAGGATGCGCGCCCCAAAGCCTGCCATGCGCCCCATTCCGTCGCGGATGGGGAACATGATCCGGTTGCGGAAGCGGTCATAAACACCGCTGGCATCCTGCCGTTCGGTCACCAACCCGGTTTGGATCAGATCTGCGGTGGTCCAACCCTTGGTGGTAAAATGCGCCAGGGCGGCATCCCAGCTGTCGGGTGCATATCCCAGCCCAAAGGTTTCCAGCGTGGCTGGCTGCACACCACGTTTTTGCAGGTAGTCCAGGGCGGGTTTCCCGGCTGGTGTTTGCGTCAGGTGGTAGCGAAAAAAGGTGACCGCCTCTTCCAGTAACCGGCGCAGGCGTTCATGTTCTTCATCCTCCGCCTTGCGCTGCGGGTTGGGTGCTTCCAAAGGGACACCCGCACGTTCTGCCAGGTAGCGCAGAGTCTCGGCAAAATCCCAGCCTTCCTTTTTCATTAAGAACTTGAAGATATCGCCGCCCTCATTGCAGGCACCAAAGCACCGCCACGTGCCGGATTCCGGGAACACAACAAATGCCGGGGTGCGGGTATTGGGGTGGAAGGGGCAGAAGCCGATGTAATTCCTGCCGGTGCGGCGCAGCTTGACAGTTTCGCCGATTAATTCCACCGCGTCAATCCGGGCTTTGATTTCATCAATTGCGGTCATAAGCGGATTCTATCACAGCCCCACCAAATCCCTCTTAAAAACATCCCCCACGCCGGGATGGACGTGGGGGAAGGGAAGATGGTACAGGGATTGGTTTACCGCATGATTGCCGGCAGGAAGACCTCGCGAAGCAACTGGGCATATGCCAGCGGGAAGTATTCCACGCCTCTGTATGGAGGGGCATCACTGCCGGACCGACCGCCAAATACCCACAATCCGGGCAGTCCATCGGCTGGATCTGCAGAATCCAAGGGTACAAATACCCCACCATGGTTGCGGCGGGAATATTGCAGGTCGGGGAAGGAGGTGTCATAGGTGTTGGTGGCAACATCATAGGTCCAGACATCGGCAGATTCGCCTGGCCACTGTCCGCCACCAGCGAAGACCACCTTGCCTGCCACCAATTCGATATTGAAGTCCGAGTCGAAACCGTATGCCTGACCTTCATCATATGCGCTTGGGAGGTCCAGTACGGCGGCATCGCTCCAGGTTCCGGTACCCTCAGGATCCGCCATTACCTCGGCGCGGGTCTGGGCAACCAGGTTGGTCCCGTCAAATACCGTACCACCAAAGGCAAAGATCTTGCCATCAACCTCGGCTGCATACAGATAACTGCGCGCCAGGCTGAGGTTGCCAAGCTGGGTGAAGGCATTGGTCACCGGGTCGTAGCGATCGGTGCGGGCGAGTTCGTAGGGGGAAGCCGTGTTGCGGAACCCGCCAAATACATACACCTTGTTATTGTAAACAACCTGGGCACCCGGCGTAAATCCGGAATATGCAGCCGGAAGGGTGGTAACCACTTCGGCAGTATTGGTCAATGGGTCATAGCACTGCACGTTCAGTGTGGTTGCACCGGCAGCATCACGTCCGCCGAAGGTGCATAGGATATCCTTTGCGCCATCATTGACCAGGTTGACCGTGTAGTTGGAGATGGGAGTGGGCATGTCCACGCCAGTATCTGCGCAGGCACCGGTTGCCGGGTTGTACGAATAAATGGAACCGAGCGTCGAAGCATCGCTTCGTCCACCCAGGGCATAAATCAAGCCCGTGGCAGGGAAAAACTCGGCATCATACCGGGTCCAGTCGAAGCATGCTGCCGGTCCATCCGACCATGCACCCAGGAACTCCAATGAAAAGTCCTGTGTGGTGGTCTCTCCGGCAAGGATTTCCACGCCGTCCACCTGTTCGGTAGCATACCCGTACTTGCTGGCTGTGACTGAATATACACCTTCCGGAAGTTCAAGGGTGTAATACCCGGTGGCATCGGTGGTTGTGGAGGAAAGGGCTGATACGGTTGCATCCTGGAGTGGATTCCCGAACGTATCATAAACATATCCCTC
>JAGVUS010000093.1 GCA_019136175.1 Chloroflexota bacterium
TCCTTGTCCCGGTAATGCAGGTAGAAGGTCGTCCGTCCCAGGTCGGCGCGCCCGGTGATGTCCTCAACCGTGATCGAATCATAGCCCTTCTCCAGGATCAGCGCCAGCAGTGCCTCGCGGAGCTGGCGGCGGGTGCGGTTGGTGCGCCGGTCGGTGCGCGGGGCGGTCACGGATGCCTCCGCATGTTGGAATGATTGACTCGGGGGTGACATGGATTATAATAATGAATACAATGTATGAAAATATACATGTGTTCATTTTATCACAAACCGGATGCACCTGGCAATCATGAACTCCCGTTTTCCGCCTGAAATTTCCAATCACCAGCCGCTGATCCGCCTGCGCCAGGTGGTCAAGGTGTACCGCACTGCCGCCGGGGATTTTCCGGCGCTGAAGGGGCTGGACCTGGACGTGGAGGCGGGGGAATTCCTGGCAATCACCGGAAAATCGGGGGCGGGCAAGACCACCCTGGTGAACATGATCACCGGGACGGATGCACTGACCTCCGGCGTGGTGGAGGTGGGCGGGGTGAACATCCACCAACTGGATGAGAACCGCCGGGCGTTGTGGCGCGGGCGGCACCTGGGGGTGATTTACCAGTCGTTTCACCTGCTGCCCAACCTGACGCTGCTCGACAACATCCTGCTGCCGATGGATTTCTGCGGTCTGTACCGGCGCCGTGCCAGCCGGGAGCGGGCGATGGACCTGCTGCGCCAGATGGAAATGGCGGATCACGCCCACAAGCTGCCCTCCCAGATTTCCGGCGGGCAGCAGCAGCGGGTGGCAATTGCCCGTGCGCTTGCCAACGATCCGCCGCTGATTGTGGCGGATGAACCCACCGGGCGGCTGGATTCGGTCACCGCGGAGGTGATCTTCCGGATTTTCCAGCAGCTGGTGGCGCAGGGCAAGACGCTTGTGATGGTGACCCATGACCGCACGATTGCCGGGCGGGTGTCGCGCATGCTGACCATCCAGGATGGGGAGGTGTTAAATCAACCTGCCGCCTGAACTTCCCGCCACCAGCCCGCTGATTCGCATGGAAAGCGTGGTCAAGACCTTCCGCACTGCCGCCGCGCCGGTGACGGTGCTGAAAGGGATTGACCTGTCCGTTCTGCCCGGCGAATTTATCAGCATTGTGGGCAGGTCGGGCAGCGGCAAATCCACCCTGCTGAACATGCTGACGGGCATTGATCATCCCACCAGCGGCAGTGTGGTGATTGGCGGGACGCGCCTGCACCAGCTTAACGAATCCAGGCTTGCCTCGTGGCGGGGCAGGAACATGGGGATTGTCTTCCAGTTCTTCCAGTTGCTGCCCATGCTGACGCTGGTGGAAAACGTGATGCTGCCGATGGATTTTTGTGAAAGCTTTGCCCCGGCGGAACGCGAACCGCGCGCCATGCAGCTGCTGGCGCGGGTGGGCTTGCAGGGGCTGGAAACCAAGCTGCCCGGTGCCGTTTCGGGGGGACAGCAGCAATCGGCGGCGGTGGCACGGGCGCTGGCAACCGACCCGCCCATCCTGGTGGCGGATGAGCCCACCGGCAACCTCGATTCCCGCACCGCCGAAGCCGTGATGGCGCTGTTCCAGGAGCTGGCAGCCCAGGGCAAGACGATCATCATGGTGACGCACGACAGCCTGCTGGCAAAACAAACCCGCCGAAGCCTGGTCATCAGTGACGGTGAGCTGATTCATCCCGCCGTGTCCGCCGCCTTGCCCAGGGCAGGGCACGATCTCCTGTTGAAATTCCACCACCTTGCCCGCCCTGTTCACCTTCCGGCAGGGGCGGAGGTGCCATCCTCCCTGCAGCTGGGGATTGTGGCAGGCGGAACGGTGATTGCCGGGCAGGCGGTGTGGGGCTTTGGCAGGCTGGTGGACCTGGCAGGCTTGCGGCGCGCCGGGGGCAACCCCCGGGCAGGCTCGCAGCCGCTGAAATTGCTGGTGCTGGACGAGGCGGAAGTGCGCAGCCTGGCGGAATCCGTGCGCCGGGGAGGGCAGCCATGATGCGCCCCCGCTGGCACAAGGCACTTGCCGACCTGTGGAGCAACAAGATGCGCTCCCTGCTGGTGATTGTCTCCATCGCGATTGGCTTGTTCGCCGTGGGGCTGATCTCCACCACCCACGCCTGGCTGGGACTTGCCATGCGGGATGGGTATGCCGCCCAAAACCCGGCAAACATCATCATCACGGCGGCGGGTTTTCCAGCCGATTTCGTGGATCGCATCCGCAACCTGCCGGATGTGCAGGAAGCCGAGGGGGTCGCCCTGGTCAGCCTGCGGGTGCAGACCGGGCAGGACACCAGCACCCCCATCGACATCCAGGCTTTCCCGGAGATGGATGAGAAACAGATCAACCAGCTGACCCTGCTGGAAGGCAAATATCCGCCAGCTGACCGCGAGATTGTGCTGGACATCAACAAACTGGAGGATACCGCAGCCCGGCTCGGCGATACCATCACCGTGCAGCTTCCCTCGGGCAGGCTGCGGGAGATGAAGGTGGTGGGCATCGTGCGCGATATGACCATCGGCGCCGGTGGAATGGGCGGGGGATACTTCATCGCTTCACCGCAGGGGTACATCACATTCGAAACCCTTGCCTGGCTGGAACAGCCGGAACTGCTCAACCAACTCCACGCCACCGTCCGCAGCGGCGATGCAGACCTGGAACACATCCAGTCCGTGGCAGGCACGCTGATGGATGAATTTGAGCGCAACAGCCTGATCACCATCAGCCGGGCGGCAATGACCAGCACCGCCCACCCCAACAACCCCTACCTCGAGTCGATGCTGGGGCTGCTGGTGATGCTGGGGTTCCTGGTGGTTTTCCTGAGTGCCTTCATCATCACCAATACGCTCTCCGCCCTGCTCAACCAGCAAATCCAGCAGGTGGGCGTGATGAAAACCATCGGCGCCAGCCGCTTCCAGATCCGCAGCATCTACATGGTGCTGATCCTGGTGTACAGCCTGGCGGCGCTGGGGCTTGCACTGGCATTCTCGGACCGGGCGGCATATGCCCTGTTGACTTTCCTCTCGACCCGGATTAATTTCAACCTGCCTGCGGTGCAGCCGGTGCCGCGCAGCATCCTCCTGCAGGCGCTGATTGCCCTGATCGTCCCGCAGGTTGCCGGTTCCCTGCCCATTCTGCAGGGGACGCGCATTACCATCCAGCAAGCGCTCAGCGGGACGGGTTCCGGCAATGCAGACCGACCCAGCGTGGTGTACCGCTGGCTGGCGAAAATCCGCGGGCTTTCCCGCCCCATGCTCATCTCCCTGCGCAACACCTTCCGGCGGCGGCTGCGCCTGGTGCTTACGCTGGTCACACTCATCCTGGGCGGGGCAATTTTCATCGGGGTGTTCAATGTGCGCACCACCATTGACCATTACATGGACCGGCTGGGCAAGTATTTCATTGCTGATGTCAACCTGACGCTTTCGGAACCCCATTCCATCCGGGAAATGACCGCCATCCTCAAGCAGGTGCCGGGGGTGGTCTCGGTGGAGGGCTGGGCAGGCGCCCGCGCCGAATTGGTGGAGCCGGATGGATCGGTGGGGGAGGCAGTCATCCTGCAGGCAGTTCCCACCGACAGCACCCTGATTGAACCCATCCTCACTGCCGGGCGATGGATTCTGCCCGGCGACGAGAACGCCATTGTTCTCAACGAGATGTTTAACGAAAGCCTGCCCGGGATTGCCATCGGCGATACCGTCCGGCTGCGGGTGAACGGCGAGGAGACGGAATGGGTGGTGGTGGGATTCTTCCAGTTTGCCGGAAAGTCCGGCGGGCTGCTGGCATACACCGGCTTCGATCACCTCTCGCGCCTCACCAGCATGACCGGCAGGTCGATGTTCTACCGCATTGTCACAGCGGAGGGCATGCACACCCTGGAACAGCAGGAGGAACTGGGCGCCGTGCTGGAAGCCCACCTGAAACGCCAGGGCATTGAGGTCAGCGAGATCACCGCCGGGCTGAGTTTGAATGAAACCACCGCCCGCGGGCTGGATACGCTGACCACGTTTCTCCTCTTCATGGCGCTGCTGATGGCTGCCGTGGGCAGCATGGGGCTGATGGGAACCATGTCGTTAAACGTGATGGAGCGCACCCGCGAGATCGGTGTGATGCGCGCCATCGGCGCCACCGACCGGCACATCACCCGGCTGGTGCTGGTGGAGGGGATGCTGATCGGCTTGATCAGCTGGGTGCTGGCGTGCCTTGCCTCCTTCCCAATCGGGAAAATGCTCTCCGATGTGGTCAGCATTGCCATCTTCAGCATGCCGATTGATTTTGTTTTCACCGCAACCGGGGTCTTCATCTGGTTGGGACTGGTGACGATTCTTTCCATTCTTGCCAGCGTACTGCCGGCGCGCAGTGCTGCCCGCCTGACCATCCGCGAGGTGCTGGCGTATGAATAATCTCTTCAGGAGCGTAAAAAATGAAACGAACCCTGCTCATCCCCGTCTTGATTCTTTTCTTTCTTGCCCTCGCCCTGACCGGCTGTACTGCCATCGGCAGCCTGGGCGGTTCC
>JAGVUS010000148.1 GCA_019136175.1 Chloroflexota bacterium
TGCAGCCGTGCCGGCTCCGGTTGGGGAATGGGGGGGATGGCGTCAGGTTCGGGGGTGGACATCCACCCTGATTATACCTTGTTGAACGAAACAAAGACCACCGGTCGGCGGTGCGTTTCGCTGTACAGGTACGTGGAAATATCCTTTTCCATGTCGCGTTCCGGGCTGCCGCTGCCGCTGCGCTGCAGCACCCCTTCCACCCGTTTTTGTATCCCGGCAGTAATAGCATCGGTCTCCCCATTGGCGGAAAAACCAAATATGCGAATATTGGGAGTCTGCATCATGCGCCCGGTAAAGCGGTCCACCACCACGCCAACCATGACAACACCATCCTGGGAGAGCTTCTCGCGCTCGCGCATCACATCCTCGCTGATGCCAGCCACACCGGAGCTGTCCACAAAGACATAGGGGGTGGGGACGCGCCCGCCCAGCTTCATTGCGCCGTCCACAAACTCAATGGATTGACCGTTTTCGATCACCGCAATGTTTTCCGCCGGGACACCCACCTGCTGTGCCAGCAGGGCATGTTGTTTCAGGTGGCGCAATTCCCCATGCACCGGGACAACAAACTGCGGACGGGTGAGGTGCAGCAGGAGTTTCATTTCCTCCTGGCTGGCATGACCCGAAACATGCACCGGGGCAATTGCCTCGTAGATCACATCCGCACCAAGTGCAAAGAGACGGTTGATGGTGCGGTAAACATTCTCCTCGTTGCCGGGGATGGGATGAGAAGACAGGACGATGGTATCGCCGGGGACGACATCAAAGAGCCGGTTGCGGGTCGTGGAAAGCCGCCCGAGGATTGAGGTTGGCTCTCCCTGCGAGCCGGTCACCATAATGGCAACCTCGGCAGGGGGCAGGTTGAGCGCCTGTTCAATCGAGACCACCAGGGAATCGGGGAATTTCAGGTAGCCCAGCTTGCGGGCAATTTTCACATTATCCTGCATGGATGTGCCAACAAACGCCAGCTTGCGCCCGTGCGATTCGGCGACTGCCGCCACCTGCTGCATCCGGGAGATGAGCGAGGCAAACGACGCAATGATGATGCGCCCGGGCGCCCGGTCAAAGACCCGGTTGAGGGCGGCATCCACCACTTTCTCGGATGGCGTCCAACCCGGACGCTCCGCATTGGTGGAATCCGCCAGCAATGCCAGCACACCGCCGCGGGAAAGCTCTGCCAGGCGGGCATAATCGCTGGGCCAGCCATCCACCGGAGTATGGTCAAACTTGTAGTCGCTGGAATGGATGATCATCCCGGCAGGGGTTTCAATACCCAGCCCCACGCCATCAGGGATGGAATGGCAGACATGAAAAAGATGCACCTTGAAGGGACCAATATTGATGGTCTCACCGGCATGCACCGTACGGAGATCGGCTTTTTGTGCCAGCCCGTGCTTCGCCAGCTTCACTTCCAGCATTCCCTGCGTCAGCGGCGTGGAGTAGATGGGCGCCTGCACCTCCGCCAGCAGGTGGGGCAGCGCACCCGTGTGATCCTCGTGACCGTGGGTGATGATAATGCCGCGCACCTTGCTGCGGTTCTGAACCAGGTAGGTGAAATCCGGGATGATATAGTCCACGCCCAGCATGTCATTTTCGGGGAACATCAAACCGCTATCAACAACGAGGATGTTCTCGCCGTATTCATAGACCATGCAGTTCCGTCCAACTTCCCCCAGACCACCCAGGGGGGTAATTTTTAATATGTTACGTTTCATAATCCTGACAATATACTCTTTCTTTTTAAGCAAACCGCCCCGGCAACCAGCCAGGGCAGCTTGATGGGTTCTTCATCAGTCCAGATGACTTGCAATCAACCTTAAGAAGATTGTCGGGCTGGTATCATCTGGCAACGGACGGATTTTAACACAGCAAGGGGGATTTGTCAAAAAAATTCCTCTTCCCAGAATCGATTCTTCTGGTATAATAGCCACTCGCGGCTGCAGAGCCGCTTCATTTCCGTAACTGGTAAGAGAGGAGTACTACTGTGCCTCGCAAGGCGAAAACCTCAGGTAAACTCAAACTGAAGACCCATAAGGCAACCTCCAAGCGGTTCCGCCTGACCGGGTCGGGTCTTCTTGTGCGCACCAAGGGCGGCAAAAGCCATCTGCGCCGCCGCACCCCCAAGCGCACCGCAGCCCTCTTCACCGAGATGATCCCGGTGGAAGGAAAGAAGATCATCAAGCGCGTCCGCCGCCTCGCCCCCAACATGGAGGAGTAGGCGTTTCGCGCCATCGTATCCGTTTTGATTGTGCGGCTGCTGGGTGCATGCAACGGGTGAGACCCACCGGCGCCCAGGGGACCGCAAAGGAGTAATCAACCATGGCACGTGTGAAAGGTGGCCCCAAAGGTCATCTGCGTCACAAAAAAGTATTGAAGCTGAACCAGGGTTACTTTGGTTCACGACACCTGTTGTTCCGCCGCGCCCAGGAAGCCCGGCTGAAGAGCATGTGGTATGCCACCCGCGACCGCCGGATGCGCAAGCGCGACCTGCGCCGGTTGTGGATTGTGCGCATCAACGCCGCCGCCCGCCTCAACGGGCTGAGCTACAGCCAGTTTGTCTACCTGATGCGGAAGGCAAACATTACCATCAACCGCAAGATGCTGGCTGACCTGGCGGTGCGCGATCCGCAAACCTTTGCGGCAATCGTTGCCCAGGCAAAAGCGGCGTAAAATCAAACCATCAAGAAACCGGGGCTGGATAACCAGCCCCGGTTTTGTTTTCCTATAACTCCGCCTGAAATATGTCCTCCGTGGTGCGGGGTCGGAAGCGCCGGTAGAGGGCAATGACAAACGGCACTGCCAGGAAGATGATGCCGCCAAAGGCAAGGAAAGCCGCCGGGTAGCCAGCCGCATCCGCCAGACCACCGCCCAGCCCCAAGCCAATCCCCTGCCCCACATTGGTGACCGCCATCAGGATGGAATACATGGAAGCGGCAATGGTTCCATCCGTCACCTGCATTGCCAGCGCAAAGTAGATCGCCTGCGAAGCGCCGTATGCCACGCCAAAAAGGATCACCACCAGGTAGGCAACAACCAGCGAAGGGATGATGGCGATCAATACCATGGTCACCGCCACCGAAAGGATGGACAGCCAGAGGGCGCGTTTCCCGCCAAGCCGGTCCATCAGGCGCCCGCCAGCCAATGCCCCGGCAACACAGCCAATCCCCCACAGGGTGGTCAGCAGCCCGGCAGTGCTGGTGGAAATTCCCAGCCGCGTGGAGAGGGAGGGGTTGACAAGCTGGTTGGCACCCACAATAACCAGGAAGACAATCAAGCCGATGGCTGCAACCAACAACACAACCGGTTTTTTAAACGCCCGGAAAGCGCCCCAGTTGAAACGCGTTCCCGGAGTGCGCTCCGGTTCTTTGATAAAGAAGAGCAGCAGGAACGGCAGCAGGGTCAGGGCGGCAAGGAAGAGAAACACACCCTGCCAGGAAGACTCGGCGATGATGCCCGCCACCGAGGCGGCAACAATTACGCCAATGGAGCGACCCCCAACCATGAAGCCCTGCAGGATGCCCTTCTCGTCCGCCGGGGTCACATCCAGCGCCAAACCATCGGTGCAGGTATCGTAAAACGCCATCCCAAGCTGGAGCAGGAAGGCAATCCCAACAAACAACCAGTACTGCGTGCCCGGATTGATGAACATCACCACAATCAGGCAGATGAACTGGACCAACAAACCCATGACGATGTACGGCTTGCGGTGTCCCCAGCCCAGGAAGTTGTAACGGTCGCTGAGGATGCCAAACAGGATTTTGATGATAAAGGGAATGAGGGCAATGGTGCTGAAGATGCCCACATCGGCAATGCTCAAGCCATTTTTTAACAGGTAGATGGCGTTGAGTGAGGCAAAATACCCCAGGATGGTGCCCTGGGTGAAATACAATAAACCAAACATGGTGAAGCGGAGGATTTTATTCTGGGATGTCATGATAGTCCTTAGCCTTAATGAAAAATCGAGTGGATGATGAAAAGCAGACCTATCGCCCAGCCAGGGCAACCACAGCCCGGAAACTGTGGTAGGCGGCAGGCATATCCGGTGCACTGAACTCAACCCGGCGACCATCCAGGCGGACTGCCCCGGGCAGAAGGAGGGCGCTGTCTGCCATGTGGGCATGGATGAACTCCACCGTCACCGTAACCGGTGTCTCCAGAATCAGCGGTTTTGCCCCCAACCCTTGCTTGAAAAGTGCCACCGCGCGGGCAGCGGCAGCATGAATGGACCGGTGGGCTTCCTGCAGCGAAAGACAGACCGCCGAGGTGCGTCCACCCGCCTGCTTAACCACGGCGGTTTGAATGCCGGGAATCCATTCCTGCGCTTCGGCTGCCACGGTCTGGTCACCGCTGACCAGCAGAACCGGCGCGCCAAACGCACCGCAAACCGCACCGTTCAGCCCGGTTTCACCTGCCAGCCGCCCGTTCAGCCACAGGTTGGCAATCCGCTGGGAGGACCAGGTGTGGTCGAGGATGCCCGTCACGGAACCGGCGCGGGCATGATAGCCAATGAAAAAGACTCCCTTCCACCATACCAAACGGGGCAGAGTTGCCGGAATTGAGCCGCGCCTGCGGGTCCAGTTCCTCCAACAGGATGTTGGTGCCGTCCCAATGCCCGTCAGCAACCACAAATTCATCCATCCCGGCGGCGCGTGCCCCGGCGATGGCAGCATTCACATCCGCTGTCATGATGCGGCGAAAGCGGGCATATTCGGCATGGGAGGGGTTGACGTGATCGGGATGGACCACCCCGGA
>JAGVUS010000037.1 GCA_019136175.1 Chloroflexota bacterium
GAGCGCATGGGATTAATCCCGGAAGACGTGGGAAAGATGCCTGCCGCCAATCAGGTGCATGTGCAGGTGGAAGATTGTCTGGAAAGCATCCCGCCCGGTATTGACCACCAGGCGGTACCCGGTTTCACGGATATTGTATTGATCCGCCAGTTGCCGAGCCACCGAGAACATCCTCCCCAGCACAAGTTCATCCCCGGGCTGAACATCGTTAACAGAGGAAATATGCCGGTTGGGGACAATCAGGAAATGCACCGGGGCTTTGGGATAGTGATCCTTGAATGCGGTTACCAGTTCATCCTGATGAATAATTTCCGCAGGCTGCTCACCTGCAATGATGCTGCAAAACGGACAGTTCTCCATGCGTGCTGTTTTACTCCATTTTCTGTGTTGGGAATTGGGATGAGGTTGTCAAAGGTGCAGGACACTGGGTGTAATAATACAGTAATTCCTGGATTTTCCGGCTGGCGGAAAAGGCGATATATTGATTACCGATGGCAACCGCTTCATCTAGATTAACATACGCGGCAGTGCTCCAGGCGCGGGGCAGCACCATCAGTGGATCCTGCATGTCGCGTTCAGGCTGCCCCAAAGGAATCCAGTTGAACATCAGCGGACCACGTGAATAGGCAGTAAATCCCAGCTGGTAGCCCGCTGTATGAGCCACTTCAATGGAGCGGGGAGTGAAATTGCCACCCGGCCAGATGAATGCAAGCGGGCGTTCTCCCGTATGTTGTTCGATCAGTGAGATTGGCTTCCAGATTTCCTGCTGGATTACGTCCTCCGGTGTCCATTTTGTAAAGTAGGTTGAGCCATTATGCAGGAATCCATGTGCCTGCACGTCCAGGCGGTTGGTTTTCAGCAATTCCTCCATTCGGGTCCACTCGGTTTCAGTGGCTGCTCCTGTGATGTATGCCAGGGTCACCGTCCAGTCATTGGCTTCCAACACGGGCAGAAAGTGCTCCTGGACCACACCCAATCGCCGGTCATCCACAATAAAAATCATCGAACGGGGCGGGATGGATTCGTTGTATTTGAGGAACCGGAGCAATTCCCCGCTCGTGATGGTCTCAAACCCCAGTTCCCGGGCGTGTCGGATAATTTCGGCGAAATATTCGGCGGTGATGGCGGTATTTTCCTGTGGGGTTTTTCCGGGCTGGGTGATGGAATGGAACATGATGGGCACAACCACGGTCCCGGGCGCAGATCGATTTGTATCCCACTGATACTGCAGGTACCGGCATGGGTCGAGATAGGCTTCCCCGGTTACACCGGGGCGCAGCAGGGATGTGCTGAAGGGGGAAACGGGTGGTTCCACATCAGCAAAGACGGGGGAGGAAATCAAAGTCACCAGCAGCAATGCCAGAACCATCGCAATCCCCCTCCATCCGCCAGGAGGAACCTGTCTGATAACCGTTGGGGTTAAACTGGTTCTTCCCCTGTTCTTCTCACGGGCAGTGGAGGATGTCTGTCTGTGCCAGTACCGGTCAATCAAGGGCAATTCCCGTTGCAAGGGCACACGAGCCTGCGTGTGCTATAATTTTTAATCATGTAAGTGATTACAGGTGCAGCTTCATGGATACCTCTGATTATACCCGTCGATTGGTTCGTTTGGTGGAAGTTTGCCGCAGTCTCAGCGCAAACCTTGAGCCACAACCATTACTCCAATACCTGATCGAAGTGGGCGCAGAGTTGACGGCGTGCGAGTATTGCGCCTTTCTTGCTGTAGAGCCGGATGCAGGCAGCCTGCGGTTTATTTCTGCACCATGGTTTAAGCAAAATGAAATGCGCAGAATTTGCCTGCCAGTTCATGAAAGCGCAGCCGGGCAGGCATTTCTCAGTGGTTCTCCCGTGGTGATTCATGATGCTGCCAGCGATTCCCGCATCTACCGGGTTGTGGATGCCGAATTGGGGATTCCCACCCGTTCCATCCTGGCAGTACCGGTCGCTTTTCGGGGGCAACCCATTGGTGTGTTAATTGCTGTCAACAAGCTTGGAGGACAGGATTACCTGGAAGAAGACATCTTTATCCTGGAAACGTTGGCTGCTCAGGCTGCCATGGCATATCAAACTGACCTGCATGTCCGAAAATCCCGGGAAGCCTACGAGCGCGTCCTGGAGATGGACCGCACCAAGTCTGACCTGGTGGCAATGCTGTCCCATGAATTGCGGACGCCGTTGGGAGTGGTGCTGGGACATGCCTTGATGCTGCAGGAGACTGCTGATCCGGACAGCCGCCGGACACTGGATACCATGATTGACAGCGCCAATCGCTTGAAAGAAATTATTGAAGAATTCGCAACCATCGATCAACTGGATGTTATTGGAAGCAACCTGCACCTGACTTCGGTTGCGCTGGACCGCCTGGCATGGCAGGTGGTGGAATCTTTTCAACCCCTGGCACATTCCCGGGGGGTGATATTGGAAATGTTCACAACAAAAGGCAGCCTGGTCATCCAGGGAGACAGGGGCAGGCTGCAGGTGGCAATTCGCAACCTCATAAAAAATGCCCTGATGTTCACCAATTCCAGCGGACGGGTGGTGGTGAGGGTGGAGGAGGTGCCTGGATACGTGCGGGTTTCGGTAACCGACACCGGGATTGGTATTCCTCCTGCTGAACAGGAAAAAATATTCCAGCGTTTTTACCAGGTGGAGAAACACCTTACCCGAAGACATGGAGGAATGGGGTTGGGTTTATCCATTGCCCGGGACATGGTGGAATGCCACGGCGGGAAAATCCTGGTGGAGAGCGTGGAGGGCAGGGGAAGCCGGTTCACCATTCTTCTGCCGCAGAACCAGGCGCAGGCAGCTGCTGCCGGGAAAGTATTTACAGAAGATTAGCGGTTCTGGGGGTGCAAAAAGAGGATAAATTCCGCCTTGCGCGGTCCCACCCGTTTTCGGATCTCACGCACCGAGCCGCGCAAGATGGTTTCCCCTGGGAGGGTCAGGTCCATTGCCAGGGTGATCTGCAACCCGTTGCCGAATACTTTCTCAACATCTTCCAGGATGGCTGCCAGGCGGTAGGGTGCATCCATCAAAACAATGGGCATGCGCATCCCCCGCAAACGCTGCAGTTCCTGGCGCCGCCGCTCCGGATCCCTGGGGAGAAATCCACCGAAAACGAACTGGTCCAGCCGTGTATCCAGCACCGAGAGGGCAGCCATGAATGACGCTGCACCGGGCACAGGAACCACTGGCAGTTCCAACAAGCTAACTTCACGAATCAGTACAGCGCCGGGGTCAGCGAAGACCGGTGTGCCACAATCCGAAATCAGCGCAAAGGATTCCCCGCTGGCAATGCGGATGGCAAGCTCAGCAGCTTTTTCCATTTCATTGTGTTCATTCAATTCAATCAAAGGCTTATCTGTTATTTCCAGCCGCTTCAGCAGCGTGGATGCGGGGCGCATTTCTTCGCAGATCACGGCATCCACCTGGCGCAGTGTATCCAGCGCCCGCAAAGTGATATCCCGGGGATTTCCAATTGGGACAGCCACAATATACAGTGTACCTGGTGACTTCATATACTTGCTCCAGGTTTGGATACGGGGGTTGTTCGCAATTTTCTCCACAGCATTCCCTTTTTGGGAGAGAATATAAATGCCAGAAGGAAAAGCAGCGTGGCTACCAGGACAATTGCTGATCCGGATGCAATATTAAGGTAGTAGGAAAGATATAATCCTGCCAGCCCTGAAAATCCTCCAATTCCCGCGGAAACCGCCATCATGGCTGGCAGGCGGCGGGTGAGCAGGTAGGCGGTGGCGGCAGGTGTCACCAGCATGGCTGCCACCAGTGCCACCCCCACGGTTTGCAGCGAAACCACCACGGTCAGGGCAATCAGGACGAGTAAAACGGTGCGCAGCAATTGGGCTGGCAGGCGGAGCGTGGTTGCGAGGATGGGATCGAAGGTGATGACCAGGAAGGGGCGGTACAGCAGGATAATGGCAATGATTACCACCAGAGCCAGGATGCCAATCAACCACAGGTCAGTAACGCTGACTCCCAAGAGATTGCCAAACAGGATGTGGCTCAAATCCACTGCGTAGGAACGGATGCTGCTGATCAACGCCACACCCAGGGCAAGTGCGGCTGAGAAGATGATGCCAATTGCCGTATCTTCCTTGATCTGTCCCCTGCGGGAAAGAAAGCTGATGCCAATCCCAACCAGGATGGCAGTGGTGAGGGCGCCCACCAGGAGATTGATGCCAAGCAGGTAGGCAATTGCCACGCCAGGAAGGATGGAATGTGCCAGCGCATCCCCGAGGAATGCCATTGACCGCAGGACAATGTAACAACCAATCACCGAGCACACAATTCCCACCAGGATGGCGGCAATCATGCCCCGCTGCATAAAGCCGTAAGCCAGGGGTTGAAGCAGGGCATTGATCATTCCAGCACCTCACCATCCTCACCATGACAGCATTGATCAACAACCACCGCACCATTAATTTTTAATAACTGGTCGCCAAAGGCTTTGCCGATATGTTCCTGGGTGAACACCTCTGCAGGTGTACCAAACGC
>JAGVUS010000108.1 GCA_019136175.1 Chloroflexota bacterium
GCCAAAATAATGGATCTACAGGAAGCTGCCGGACGAGCCGGGCAGATAAGCGGAGAGGAACGGGATGTGATTGCATCAATCATCCAGGAACTCCGCCAGCCTCTCTCTTCCATCCTGGGCTACAACGAATTGTTGTTAGGCGAATCAGTCGGTATTTTAGGCGCTTTACAGCGCAAATTCCTGGAAAGAATCAAAAGTTCTACAGAGCGAATGCGCTCCCTGCTTGACGATTTGGTTCAGATAACATCCGCACCAGAAGTCAATATATCAGCTCCTGAACCGGTGGATTTGGGCAGCATTATTGACCAAAGCATCAATGAGACCAGCGGGCAATTGCGTTCCAAGAACATTACGCTCCTAGTCGATATTCCAGACGTACTGCCCCATGTATACGCCGATAAGGAGTCTTTACAGCAAATTTTGACTCATTTGCTGCAAAACGCAGGTACTGCCACACCTGTGGAAGGAACCATCGAGTTAAATATCTCAGTCAAAGATGAAGATACCAGTAACCCGCTGCTGCTAATCGAAGTAACCGATTACGGCGGTGGCATTCCACCAGAAGACTTATCCAAGGTGTTTTCCAGGAAATATCGGGCAGAAAATCCCCTGATTCAGGGCTTGGGTGATACAGGCGTTGGATTATCCATTGTGAAAGCACTTGTGGAAGCACATGGTGGTCAGATCTGGGTGAATAGTAAACCCGATGAAACCACAACCTTCAGCGTCCTGATTCCCATCCAACCCCAAAATTCCACACCAGATTTGTCTTGATCATGAGAACCTCACGGGAAATCATTACTGGGATTGGGTACCTCTTAATCTCCGTGATTATTGCATTCGGGGCGATTTCATTATCCATTACCGAAGGCGGCATATCGCTGACACCGGAACCCAAACCCGAAAACACAATTGCCCCGCCCAACCTCACCCCACAATTGACAATCACAACATTTGTTACTCAGACAGCCACAAACACCCTGATTCCACCAACCTCCTGCCCTCCCCCCACTGGATGGGTTCCATACCTGGTGCAGGCTGGTGATTCGCTGGTTATCCTCGCAGAGAAACAACAAACAACCATTCAGGCGCTGTTGGCAGGCAATTGCCTGGTCAGCGACCTGCTCATTCCCGGAACCGTTTTATATTTACCCGGTTCCATACCCACCAGAACCCCCCGTCCCACTTACACACCCACAACAATATCCTGTTCTCCACCCCGAGGATGGATACTATATACTGTCCAACCAGATGACACCTTGTTTGCATTAAGTGTTGACTTTGGTATTTCTGTCCGGGATTTACAGCTTGCCAACTGCATGGGATATTCGACATTGATTTATGTGGGTCAAAAAATTTATGTGCCCAATATACCTACACGGACATTACCGCCCACAAATACGCCACGACCATCACCCACAATGACACCCACTCTTTTCCCAACACCCGCCTGGACATTTACGCCAACACACACCACCATCCCAACATTTACTCATACGCCAACCCCAACTCCCTCTCCAACCAGCACACCAACATCTACGGGAACATTCACGCCAACCCCAACGTCAACAATCACAGCAACCGTGACGATCACACCAACAATTACCACAACCCCGGAAACCGGGGCAGGATTTTTTAGATGATGACGAAAAAATACCACTTATTATTTGGATTAATCCTGATCGCTTTAACGCTCACATCATGCAACCTTCCCTCGATAAATCGGATGGGAGGGGGATCGTATTTATGGGCAACCCCAAATCCAAATGCCACCCCTACACCCACCCCCTTTCAGCCGGGTGATTTCCCGGTTCAAGAAGGGACACAGGAACCAATCCCCACAAGCGGACCTATCGAACCTCTTCCCACTCCCACCGAGGAAGGATTAATCATCCCAAAGGATCAGATCAATATCCTGGTATTGGGATCTGACATGCGCAATACCGCCGACTTCCGAACAGATGTGATCCTGTTGGTTTCGATTTCTCCCAGCAAGAATACAGTCAGCACAATATCATTTCCTCGAGATCTATATGTCCAGATCCCAGGTTGGGGCAACAACCGCCTAAACACCTCCCAGGAGTTCGGCGGATTCCCCTTGACCCAGGCTACTTTTCAAGCCAACTTTGGATTTACACCCGATTATTACATCCTGACTAATTTTTATGGGTTTGTCTCCATCGTCGATAGTCTGGGAGGGATTGATGTAAATGCAGCCTATAGGCTGAGTGACACCTGCAAATTACCCCAGAACGTAAATGGATTTTGCACTGTCGGACCCGGTCTGGTACATATGGATGGTCAACTGGCATTGTGGTATGTTCGATCCCGATATTCCACCAGTGATTTTGACCGCACCCGGCGCGCTCAGGAAGTGATCCAGGCAATCTTCAACAAGTTGATGAGCCTGAATGCCATTCCAAGATTACCCGAGTTATACCAGGCATATCGAAATAACGTGGATATGAATTTACCGCTGGATGAGATGGTACGCCTGGCTCCAGTTGCATTGCAGGTCTTCTCAGATACCTCAAAAATTCACCAATACTTCATTGGACCTTCGGAAGTGTACCCCTATATCGTTCCGGATTCCGGAGCAAACGTCTTGCTGCCAAACAACGACGCAATTCAGATCATCCTTCAAAGAGCATTTAACGCAGAATAATCGACCAACCACCAATAATCCATGCGCCGGGCAACACCCGGCGTTTTTATTGTTGACAGGTGGAGTGGAAATGTGTAGAATGTTATAGACTATACGCAATTCAAATGGAGGACTCCATGTCATCATCAAGCTTGCCGGAAATCCACATCACCTCTTCCACCCTTCTTCTCCCTGCATTACGGGGGTGGGAGGTGTACCTGAAGGACCAGGGGCGTTCTCCGTACACAATTAAAGCTTTCCTTGGGGATTTGCAATTATTGGCTTCCTATCTGCCTCCAGACCGGACAATAGGATCAATCACAACCCGTGAGATTAATCAATTTTTGGCGTGGCTCCAATCCGGGAGGGGTGTACCATGCAGTCCAAAAAGCCTTGCTAGGCGCGTCACTTCAATCAAAGCTTTCTTTCGCTGGTTATTTAAAAATGGCAGAATCCCCTCTGACCCGGCGGAAAAAGTCCTCCAACAATCCGTTCTCAGTCCCCTGCCAGTTTTTCTGACCATGGAAGAACAGGAACTGGCATTGAAAACTGCTGAAGCTCTGGCACGCACGGGAAAACCCGATTTACGGGCTTACGCTCTCTTAATGCTGTTGTTGCATACTGGATTAAAGAAGGGGGAAATTCTTGGGTTGCGCGTAAATCACATCAACACTGACTCAATTACTGAGCCCTTCCTGTATGTGAGATATACCCAACCCAAAAACCGGTACAAGGAACGAAAAATCATGCTCACTCCGGAATGGATCGCCCTTTACCAGGAGTATAAGGAGCAAAATCAAATCTTGGATCAAGTCTTTCCATGGTCACCACGCCGGTTGGAATATTTGCTGGAGGAAATCAGTCAAAAATCCGGATTGGAAAAACATATCTCCTTTGATATGTGCCGCTGGACTTGCTCTCTCAATGATTGGAATGCCGGCATGGATCATGATATGCTCCGGCAAAAATTGGGGATATCCAAAATCCAGTGGCGGGAAGTGTCCCACAAACTCCGTCAGTTGGCAGGACAATCCTCATCCACAGAATAGCAACGCAAACATACAATCCGCCTGGTTGCTTCGGTAATTCGGCAGAAATGCGCCAGCCGAACACCTGCGACCCAGATTATTTGCCTTCCATGGCATACCAATGGGATCGTTTTTCTAACCCGTAAGGGAACATGAGCATTGGTAAAGAAATCACCCAGCCTGATATCGGTTCCAGGCATACCGTAGGGTTCAAAGCGATCCCCTGAAGAAAACCTCCGCACTGACAAGGGAGATTGAATTTTATCTGCGTCCACATAAACCATCAATGGATCGGTGAAAGATAAATTTTCCGCTATGGTGCTTTCCTCAACAAAAGCTTCCATGGTCCATCCGTTCCCCAGGTCCAGTCTGCCAGGAATATCAAGCTTAATTACTCCGTCAGCTGTCATTTGGGGAAAATTACCAGATCTAGTTGCGGTTGGAGAATAAAGCACAAAAAATGCTCCTTCCATGCTAGCCTGGATACCCCCCATCCAGTTCATCCTCCTTGTCCTGGTGGGTGAATCAAGAAAATCCACCAGTCGTTCCACGGCAGAAAAATCCAGTTCATTCAACCCTAGAACAACCTGAAAAGCCGCCCGGCGAAAAATTCGGCGGATAACGGGCAGGCTCTGCATTCTCAGGCATTGTGTGGAAAACCGGACAAACCCCTCCCTCTCTTCTCGAACACATTTCAGCCATGCTTCATCAGCCAGCAAACCAAGTAATTGGTCATCATCATGCAAAATTTTAGCCAGCGACACCAAGTGTTCTTT
>JAGVUS010000078.1 GCA_019136175.1 Chloroflexota bacterium
CCCACATTCCCCGGCACATCCACCGCGCCGCCCATGATTGTAATCATTTCCAGGTTCTCCACCAGCCCGGGATCGGCATTCAGCGCTTCAGCCAAATTGGTCAGTGGACCGAGGGTAATCACGTGAACCTTTTGGGGAGATTCCCGGATGATACGGGTGAGCATCCCGACAGCGGTTTCATCCGCCACATTCCGGTCGCTGACTGGCAGGGAAAGCCAGAACATGGCATCGACAGCCTTGCGCCACTCCTCCGGGAAAACATGATTCCCCACCAGGGGTGTCTCCCGCCCGCAGGAAACCGGGATGTCCGGGCGCCCTGCCAGGAGGGCAAGATCAAGCGCGTTTTGGGTTCCGGCATCACAATGTGCCTCCCCCGCCCCGGTGACCGTGATGGCAAGGATATCCAGGTCCGGCTGCCCCAGCAGGTAGAGGATGGCAAGCCAGTCATCAGCTGCCATGTCTGTATCAATGATCACCGGCTGGGCATCCGCGTCCACGGGCAGGGCAGTATCCGGCACCAGTGTTGGGATGAGGGTTGGGACACAGCCACTTGTGAGTGTAAGGATGAAAAGGGCGGCAAGCAGGAAGAACCGTCGGATCATGAATAGTACTCCTTTCCAGGCAGGGGCGCAGTGCACCCGGTACTTCAATTTCCCCAATTATAACGTGTTCATGGTACCCGCCAGCGGGTGAAGATTTGCGCCGGTTTCCTGTGATCTCCTTCCATTTCATCATCCGGATTGATCATTACACATTCCCATCATGCACCTCAATCCCCATCCCCCGCATATCCATCAGCAGGCGGGCAGGGTCTACCAGGTGTCCCATCATCCACAAGCCGGGGCGGCGGGCGGAACCATCCAGCACCTGCAGCAGGCAGGCAGCCACCGGAACTGCAGTCAGTTCATAACCGTCCGGGTGCGAAACACTCAATTCCACCCTGGCTGGAATGCCATCTTTCCGCCCCTCCGCTTCCAGGCGAAGCAGGACCAGGTGGGGCGGCTTGGGGAGATTCTGCATGCCCCACCAGAGCAGCCTTCCCATGGGACGGATGCCCCGCCGGGGTGCCAGCTTCAGCCCCAGCATGACAAGCGGCGTCAGTACACCATCCACAAACCAATGGGTACTGGAAATGTAAAATCCGGCATTCTGCAGGGATGGAATCATTTCCGGCAGGGCGCGGAGTTCTTCAAAAAACATGGAATAACAGAGCCGCTGCCCAATCTCCCCTCCAAACTGGACTTTGCGCATTTCATACGAACTGGGGCGGGTCCAGGCACCGTTTTTGAAGACCTGCGCCTGGTAATCCTGGAACGCTTCCATCAACTCGTCCACCGCCTCGGAGTAGGGCAAACCAACACCCATGTTGAGGTAACAGGCAATATCGGCGCGCTCCAGCCGGTCCAGTTTCTGCGCAGCGTACCGCACCAAAGCGGATGGCAGACCCGGGTGAAAACCGGCTTCGGTGATGAAACACAACCCGCGGCGTTCCACCTCGTCTGCGTGGGATTTGAGGATTTCCAGCTTGTTGGCACTCAACTGCACGTCGAGATAATCCACTCCCGCATCCAGTGCAGCCCGTACAACTGTTTCGGTGACGGACGTGGTGGGAGCAACATTCAGCAGGAAATCCACCCCCTGCAGGGCTGCGCGCAATTCCTGCGGATTGGCAGCATCCACCCGCGCGGCGGAAACGCGCCCGCCGGGAAAGACCGCATTCAACGCATCCGCTTCCGCGCCTGCTTTTGCCAGGTTCCGCCCCGCCAGGACCAGCTGGCAGCCGGTTTGCTGCAGGAGATGGCGTGCCAGCGGTTTGCCCGTCAGACCGTAGCCACCGAGGATGAGAATCTTCTCCATGGTCATGGGTTATTCCTTTACGAACCGCAAGGATAATTAGATTATAGTACATTGGGAGAGAGGCACATCCGCGCCCGTTGACAATTCCCACTCCGCCGGGCTACAATGACTCATCCCACCGCTGGAGGTCTGTCATGAAAATCGCCGTAATTGGAGGAGGATCCACCTACACACCGGAACTGTTGCAGGGTTTCCTGGCGCGCGCCAGGATGCTGAATCTGGAGGAACTCTGGCTGATGGACACCGATCCGCAACGGCTGGAGGTGGTGGGCGGGTTCACCAGCCGGATTGCCGCCGCCCAGAAGGCACCCTTCCGCGTGATCTGCACCGGCGAACTGGACGCGGCGGTGGCAGGGGCATCCCACGTCATCACCCAGCTGCGGGTGGGAAAAATGCCCGCCCGCCTGGCGGACGAGGAATTGGGGCGGCGTCATGGCTTGATCGGGCAGGAGACCACCGGCGTGGGCGGCATGGCAAAGGCATTGCGCACCATCCCGGTCATCCTGGGTGTGGCTGCTGCCATGCGGAAACATGCCCCCGGGGCGCGGCTGATCAACTTTACCAACCCTGCCGGTCTGGTGACGGAAGCCCTAGCACGCCACGCAACGGATATCCCCGCAGTGGGGGTCTGCAACGTGCCAATCACGGTAAAAATGACCATCCTCGGCAGGCTGGAGAAACTAACCGGTGAATCCATCCACCCGCAGCGGGCTCAGCTGGATACACTGGGGTTGAACCATCTCACCTGGCACCGCGGATTCCACCTGGATGGAATGGACATCTGGGAGCAGGTGTTGGGCGCTTACCTTGCTGAACTGCACTCCAATCCCCAACCGGAATGGGAACCGTGGCTGATCGAAGCCATGGGGATGCTGCCCAATTATTACCTTCACTATTATTACCACACCGCCCACAAGCTGGCGGAACAGGCATCACAACCAACCCGTGCCGGGGTGGTGATGGGCGTTGAAGAAGCCCTGCTGAAACAATATGCCGACCCGTCACAGGTGACCATCCCGGCAGACCTGATGCAGCGCGGCGGAGCGTATTATTCAACTGCCGCAGTTCAGTTGATTACCGCAGAGGTCTGCAACCTGGGGGAGACACACGTGGTCAATGTGCCGCATCACGGGGCAGTGCCAGGATGGGATCCAACTTGGGTGCTGGAAATGCCCTGCCGGGTGGATAGGGATGGAATTCATCCTCTGCCCGCCGAACCGTTGCCCCCGGCTTGCTTCGGTCTGCTGGCGCAGGTCAAATCGTATGAACTGCTGACGGTGGAAGCAGCCATCCATGGTGACCGGCAGGCGGCTTTGCTGGCACTGTTGGCACACCCGCTGGGTCCACAGGCAGACCGGGCGGAAGCGGTGCTGGATGATTTATTGGAAACCAACCGGCAGCACCTGCCGCAATTCTTTGGAGGACAGCCATGAGAAAACTGTACCTGGGGGCGGATATTGGCAGCACCCATACCCGCATCCTGCTGGCGGACGAAACCGGACAGGCAGCCGGTCTGGGCGTCAGCGGGGCAGGCAACCACGAGGTGGTGGGATATGATGGCTTGATCTGGTCGCTGACGGATGCGCTGGAACAGGCTTTGCACGCGGCAGGTGCAACCCGCGCTGAGATTGCCGGAGCAGGGTTTGGTGTCTCCGGATATGACTGGGATTGTGAAACCGCCCCCACGCTGGAGGCGATTGGTACGCTGGGATTAACGGCACCCGTGGCGGCAGTCAATGACACCATTTTGGGGCTGCTGGCAGGCACAACGGAGGGCTGGGGGCTGGCAATCGTCTCCGGGACGGGCTGTAACTGCTGGGGCTGGGATCGCACACATACGCGCGTCGGGCGGGTTACCGGCGGCAGCCTGCAGATGGGCGAGGCAGCTGGCGCAGGGGAACTGATGGTGCGTGCCGTGCAGGCAGTGGCACACGCCTGGACGGGCAGGGGTCAACCCACCATCCTCTCGGACCTGTTTTGCCAGCAGACCGGGGAACCCGACCTGCTGCACCTGCTGGAAGGGCTGAATACCGGGCGCTGCGCCCTGATCCCGGCAGATGCCCCGCTGGTTTTCCAGGCGGCGGAAATGGGCGATGCGGTGGCATTGGAGTTGGTGCGCTGGGCGGGGATGGAGCTTGGCGAGCTTGCCTGTGCAGTCATCCGCCAGATGGGGTTTGAAGGGGAATCATTTGAGGTGGTGCTGACCGGCGGGATGTTTAATGCGGGTGATCGGTTGATCCAGCCGCTGCGGGAAACAATCCTGGCAAAGGCTCCAGGAGCAAGGCTGGTCCGGTTGAAATTTCCACCGGTGGTGGGCGCCTGCGTACTGGCGTTAAACCAGGCGGGCATCCAGCCTGCGACGCAATACCGGGCAGACCTGGCAGAATCCCTGCAGCGGATGGGCGGGGAACTGCCAGAAGAGCTGTAAACCACAAACGGTGATTGGATTGTCAATCACCCAGCTTGTGGTATAATTTCCTCCGCCCGGTGCAGGAAACGGGCAGTACGGAGAGGTAGCGTAGTCTGGCCTAACGCGCGCGCCTGGAGAGCGCGTGTACCGCAAGGTACCGTGTAGCGTAGTCTGGCCTAACGCGCGCGCCTGGAGAGCGCGTGTACCGCAAGGTACCGTGGGTTCAAATCCCACCCTCTCCGCCTTTGAGTTAAAAGAACCTGTTTATCGCCAGAACCAAAGTCATTCCATCCGGCGGCACTGCTGGCTGGATTCCACCCCTGCCAGTTCGATGCACAGTTCATCCAAGGGAACCCCATACACCCGCGCCGCATCCTCCAGCGTTTCAAAGCGCGCCATCAGGCAGCCCACACAAGCCATTCTGTGTCTCAAAAACACAGAAACCGCTGCTGGGTGGGAGGACAGCACCTCCGCAACCATCACTTGGGGGGAAAAACCGGATTCCATCATGGGAGAATCATACAGCGGAAATCCATTTCCGTCTTTGCGCTGGAGCAATGACGGCGTCACCCGGCGGTCTCACCGCCTGGGCGGGGCAGGTCCTCGGCAATGCTCACCAGACCGTGGGGATAGCGGATGATGACCTTTTCCCGTCCCAGGATCACCAACCCTTCCCCCTCCCACTGCTTCAATATCCGGCTGACGGTGAACAGGGTGGTACCCGTCATCTCCGCCAGGTCCTGCCGGCTGAGCGGCATATTGATCAAGACACCTTCCGGGATCTTCGTTCCTGTCTGCGCTGCCAGCCGCAACAGAGCATGCGCCAGCCGCCGTTCCACCCGCTCGGTGGCAAGCTGCCGGAACCTTTCCTGGAAATCCTGCACATGATTTGCCATCATCTGCATGGCGTTTAATCCCAGCCGCGGGATGGCAAGCACCAGGTTCATCAGGTCAATTTTTCGCCAACAGGCAGCTTCGCAAGATTCCGCCGCCTCTGCCGAGACCGGGTATGTCTCCACCTGCGCCAGAGCCACAGCACCAAATAATGAGCCCTGCCCGCCAGGAGAATATAGAGTCGATCTGCAGGATCGCCTTGCAGGAAGAAATACGCACCCCCATCCACACGGCGGATTTGGGCTGCAGCAGTTGTTTTTTCCATCTCGGCAACCGTAAGCCCGGCAAAAATGGGGGCACCAGACAGGATTGCCATCCTCTGCAGGGTGGATTGGTGGGATTCTGCCATGATTTGATTGTATCTGAAATCCACCATTTGCGGATGTTTGCGCTGGAGCAAAGACAGCAGCCAAGCC
>JAGVUS010000156.1 GCA_019136175.1 Chloroflexota bacterium
CTGCAGGATATTTTTCTCAAAAACAATCTTTCGGACGTGGGGATCCAAGCATCCGGTTTTGGGGAAAATTGCCTCGCTGGTGATGGGTCGGTACGATCTTTCGGCTTGATGTGTGTGGATTTGTACCTTGACTTTCACGTCACATCACTGGACACAACTGACAGCCTTGCCCAGGTCCTGCGTCCCACACTCGTTCTGCTTGCCGATCTCCCGGAGGGAATTCTACCCGCTGCAATCTGCCAGGTGAGTATTCATCTAGAGTCCCTGAATGGAGAAAAATGGTTGAACACCGACATCCAGCGCATTCAGCAAGCCATTGATTCAGGTAAAAAGGGCGGGGATTTTTTCCAGGCATTATTCCCGGAATAATCGCTTCTCCATCCGCCAGGCAGGTTCCTCCACCTGGTGCCACACACCTTCATGATCCGGATAGGACCACCTGCCCGGCTCGTGGGCAATATAGCGGTACCCCAACCGCCGATAGAGTGCCTGGGCGCGCAGGTTTTCCTTCGCTACGTTCAGTGTGATATACCGGTACCCGCGTTGGAGCAGATCTTCCTCCACCACCTGGTGTATCCGGGTACCCAGGCTCTGCCCTCGCAATTCCGGGCGAACCCGGAAGGAATACAGGTAAGCCCTTTCCACCCCATCCGCCAGTTCTTTGCGGTCACTGTCATATTGGATAAATACCTGTCCGGCTGCCCAACAATCCAAAACGGCAATCCACAATACGCTCAATCCCGCAAGCTGGCGTTCAAATGCCCCGGCAAAAACCCGGCGAAAGTGCAAATATTTCCCCTCCCATTCCAACAGGGGCAGGTCCGCAGCGGTGACAGGGCGGATCACCACCCGCTCCAGCCAGCCAGGGTCTTCCCGTAGGCGGGAGAATTCCAGGACACTCATTCCCGACCCTTCCAGGCTTCAACCAGCCGGACAAGCAGCTCCTTTTCCTCCTCCTTTGATCGCACCCTGCCATCCAGCCAGGCTGCCCGCAATTCCCCAAGAATTTCACGGTACGCCGGACCCGGTGTGATGCCGAGTTGCATCAGGTCACGTCCATCGGAACAGGTTCTCACATGCCGCCATTCCCCGGCATACTTCTTTAGAATCTCACCCACCGTGTCATCCCGATGAAAACACCAGGCAGCATAAATGCTGACCATGGAATAGCCATCCAGGATACCAGCTGCCTGGCTGATGGATGAATCCATCAGGTCATCAAGGTGGCTGGAAAGGTTGTTCAAATCTTCCAGCATGGTGCACAAGGGTCGGGCAAACCGCAGCCTGGCAGCTATTCGTTCCTGGACATCCCCCGGCAGATTGGACAACCAGATCAGGTACCCCAGGATCCTGCGTACCGGAATGGAACTGACCACCCCGGGCAGGTGCCATGGTTCATCGCTGGTATGCTGCCAGGCAAATTCCAGGAATTCCTCTTTCGAAGGATCCCATCTCAAATCCGCACAAATGGATGAGAGCAGTTCCAGTTCATCCAATCGCTGGAGGATGTCCACTGCCCGTGCTTCACTCAGGACAAGATCGAGTTCATGCCGCAAACGGTCTCCCGAAATTTGGCGCAGAAGCGGTCGAGCTTCATCCATCAACTCCAGGGTGCGGTCCTCAACACGGAAGCCAAAACGCTGTTCAAACCGGATTGCCCGCAGCATGCGGGTGGGGTCATCCACAAAGGAGAGGGAATGGAGCACCCGGACAAGTTTCCTGTCCATGTCTCCCATTCCGCCAAAATAATCGTAAAGCTCGCCATAATGCCTGCCGTCCAGCCGGAGCGCCAGCGTGTTAATCGTAAAATCCCGCCGGTGCAGGTCATGCTTGATGCTGCTGCGCTCCACGGTCGGTAAAGCCGTAGGGTGGTCATAAAATTCCGTGCGCGCGCTGATGATATCCAGCGCAACAGGGATCTCACCCTCATTTTCAACCGGCAGATGCATCTCAGCCAGGATTGTCTTCACCGCATCCCCAAGCTGCCATTTCGCAGTACCAAATCGACTGTGTACCACCAGCCTGCCGCCATACTTGCGGTGCAATGCCTTGCCAAGCAGGGAGGCATCACCCTCCACGACCACATCAAAATCCAGGCTGGGTCTTTCCAGCAATAAGTCACGTACAAATCCACCAACCACATACACCGGCAGGTGCAATTCATGTGCCTGTGAGGCTAGCAGCTTGAGGAAGGCAGTCCGGGCTGGGGGTAATGCCTGTTCCAGGCGGTCTTTCAAGTTGATCCGCCCGGGTATGGCTTGCTGCTGCCTGCCCATGACCTTTAATAAATCCGTACGGGTGACAATTCCAATCACCGAGCCATCCTCCGGTGACACTACCGGGATCTGACCCCACCCGGTGGATGCCATCAGCCGCTGGAGGTGTTCCAGCGGGTCCGAAGGAACAACGGATACCTCACCAGCGTCCATCAGGCTAACTGCCGCCAGGTTCAGCTTATGCGCCAGTGCCCGGTCCACCGCCCGCCGGGTCAGCAAGCCGATCACCTTGCCATCCCGAACCACAGGATAGCCTTCGTACCCGTATCGCTGCATTAATGCCGCAGCATCCTGTGCAGATGTATCCGGTGACAACACCAATGGATGCCGCGACATGATCCGTCCTGCAGTGACGGAAGGACGCACCAATTGTTTCAACCGTTCAACAAGATGGGTGGATACTTCTTCCAGCGTTGGAGATTTTCCATCCGGTGTGGATTCCACCCGGAGGAGAGCAGAAGCAGCCCGCGCATGTCCGCCGCCGCCAAATTCAGATGCAATGGCTCCCACATCCACCGAATCGGTCGTGGAGCGCGCCACAATGCGGATTCCTTCATCCGTTTGCACAAGCAGGAACAATCCATCCGGATCCAACAAGTCCCGGATCTTGTGGGCAACACTGGAGATTTCCTCATTCATACCGGTGGCTACCGCGGTGGCAACCAGGATGTTTTGCCCCTGGATTCGATATGCGGTCACTGCGGCAAGAAGCTGATCATAAATGCGCCTTTGTTCGGCTGAAAGGGGCGGGTTGAGGTAATCTGCAGCAATTTGCAGGCTGGCTCCCTGCTCCAACAAGTAGGCAGCCGCCCGGACGTCACGGGACGTGGTGCTTACATAAGTAAGGGAACCTGTATCCTCATAAATTCCAAGCAGAAGCAATGTCGCTTGCAAAACTGTCAGGTTGCCATTGTGATCCCTGAGTTCCTCCACAAGCAGCGTGGTACAGGAACCAACCCGGTCCACATGCACCGTCCATTCCGGGTTCAAGTCCGGTCGCTGGGGATGGTGATCGATCACTTTAATTTTGGTCTTTGCGTGGATGCCTTTCAGAGTCACCATGGATTGCGTATCCACCAGGGTTACTGACTCAATGGGCAATGCTGGAAGATCGCGGGCATCCACAAAGGAAAATTCCGAGGAATATAAATTCAAGAAATTTCGCACATTCCGGTTCAGGCGGCGGGGCAATACCGGCAAGGACCGGTCATGCAATAAAGCTGCTCCCAGCAGGGCAGCAAGTGCGTCAAAATCCGCCTGTTCATGTGTGAGAATGACATTCATAAGTAAATTGTAACACCAGCCGGAAGCTCAGCCGTGAAATTCTTTGGTATGATTATTTCATCAGGTTTTTATCATCATGAAATCCATCATTCGCCATCCCCCCCTCACCCCGGACGAAATTACCCGCTACGCCCGCCATATTGTCATCCCTGGTGTGGGTTTGGAAGGACAGCAGCGGTTAAAAGCTGCATCCGTGTTAATTGTTGGCACCGGTGGGTTGGGCTCACCGATAGCATTGTACCTGGCAGCCGCCGGGGTGGGTCGCATTGGATTAGCGGATTATGACCTGGTGGATGTCTCCAACCTCCAACGGCAGGTTCTGCACGATACTCCCCATGTTGGCAAGCCCAAAGTTGAATCTGCCCGGGAACGGTTGCTGGCAATCAATCCGAATGTACAGGTGGATTGTTATCCCGTTCCTTTTACATCCATCAATGCTGAAGCTATTTCCGCTCCATACGAATACCTGGTGGATGGGACGGATAACTTCCCCACCCGCTACCTCCTTAATGACCTGGCGGTGTTGACAAAGCGACCTTACATCTATGGCTCCATTTACCAGTTTGAAGGACAGGTCGCCGTGTTTCATGCCGACCAGGGTGCCTGTTACCGCTGCCTGTTTCCCCAACCGCCCCCTCCCAATAGCATTCCTTCCTGCGCGATGGGCGGGGTGTTTGGAGTACTGCCGGGAACCATTGGTACCCTGCAGGCAACCGAGGTAATCAAGCTCATCCTCGGGGTGGGGCGGTCGCTTGCCAGCCAGCTGCTTTTATATAATGCCCTGGATCTGTCTTTCCAAACCATAGAGATTCCCAAAAATCCAGCCTGCCCGGTTTGCGGGG
>JAGVUS010000246.1 GCA_019136175.1 Chloroflexota bacterium
GTCCGCCAGGTTGGACAGGATGCGCAGGTGCACCCGCCCGCCACTGATCTTCTGCACCGAGGGGGTCAACCGTTCCGTAGCGGTATTGATGGCATTGGCACCCATGGCGTCCCGTACATCATAAATGAGGTGAAGAACCAGGAAGGGACCCACCGGGGATTCCTCGATCAAGCGCACTTCCAGGTCCACCGGACCGCCGCCCAACCGGGCAAGCACGGGGTCCACCCGGGCAACCTCTGCCAGCAAGGCATCCTTCTCCGCCAGCAGACGCAGGCGCGCAGCTGCCGGGTCGGGCAGTTCCACAATCTGCATCTGCCCGATCATGTGCGGCTCATCCGCACTGGCGGTGAAGCCGCCGCCTGCTTTTGCCAGCTTTGCCATGAAGGATGCCCCGGCAACCACTGAAGGCTCCTCAAGCACCATTGGCACCAATACCTCCCTGCTATTCACCACAAAGTTGCGGGCGATTCCCAGTGGCAGGGAGTAAATCCCCACCACGTTTTCAATCATGTGATCCGCCTGGGCAGGGGAAAGCCCGGCAGACCCGCCCAACGCCGCAAGTTCCTCCGCAGCCAGCCCGGATTCCGCGCCAACCTGCTGGAGGCGTTCCTCCAGGGAGAGATCATAGAATCTTCGCATTGTCACCATATCCCTTTCCGGGGTAGATTGCATCCATGTTAACCCTGCGAGTCTTTCAAAACCTATCATCCTGTACCGGAAATATCCCACAGGAGTACCAGACCATCAAAAAGCAGCCCTCCTGCTGAACAGGAGAGCTGCCTGGTGGCATCATCCACAGCTAATCCAGGGTAAATGTACCGCCGGGCTTGAGAAGCTGCACCCGGGATGTGGTTTCCGCTTCAACCTTCGCTTTCCAATCGGCAGCATCCTGCTTGATCAGGTCAAAGGTGTTGAAGTGAATGGGGACCACGTGCCTGGGCTGGAGCATTTTTACCGCACGGAGAGCATCCCCCGGACCCATGGTGTAATTGTCCCCAATCGGGATGACCGCCAGATCGAGACCTTCCTCACCGATCAGGCGCATATCGCCAAACAGACCGGTATCCCCCGCCAGGTAGATTTTGTGCCCATCCAGGGTGGTCAGCAGGAACCCAATGGGGTTTCCGCCATAGGTTCCATCCGGCAGGGCGGAACCATGCAAAGCAAGCGTCAGCTTGAGGTAACCAAAGGGATGCTGGTGTCCGCCGCCCAGGTGCTGACCATGGGTTTTTACATCTTTGGCTCCCAGCCAGTTGCATATTTCAAAATTACTGATGACCGTTGCTCCCGTCCGACGGGCAATATCCACGGAATCGCCAATATGATCCCGGTGTCCGTGCGTAACGAGGATGTAATCCGCCGAAACGCGGGAAGCCGTGGTGCTGGCAGCTGGATTTCCATTGAAGAACGGGTCCACCAGGATATGGTAACCAGCAGTTTCCAGTCCAAGCGTGGCATGACCGTACCAGGTGAGTGTTGTCGTCATTCCCAATCCTCCTTTGTTCCAGGGAATCTGTATATCAGGCTTTCGGTTTGGGGCGGATGAACGAACGCACAAGCAGCGCCACCCCACCCAGGATCACCAATGCCGGTCCAATGATCTGCAGTAATTCACTGCCAAAGAATGTGGCAAATACCGCAAAGACCAGCAGGCTGATCATCAACATCCACATGCCAACCGTGGCTGTTTCACCGCCCCAGCGACCCACCCAGTCTGCCAGAGCCATGCCCAGACCCACACTGCCGGGGATGAGGGTCCACAGGAAGGACCAATCCCCCCACCGCCCGGTGATGTCGCAGTACCAGAAGATCAGTCCCAGCACCAACAGGATGGTGCCGGGGATGATCAATCCAGCCAGTCCGCGCCGGGCAGACGGAAACAGAAACGGCCAGACATAAAACGACGCCGCCATAACCAAAAACAGGATCGGCCAGCTGATCAATACCTGCAGCTGCGGGACCACATTCAGCAGCAGGAAAAACACACCTGCCAGGATCAAAATGATCGCAACTGTCAAACCGGATCGTTGATTGGATTCCATCTTACCTTCTCCTTACACTACGGGTTGAACTGGCGGCTGGGGAAGCTTGCGCTTCATGAAAATTGCCACCTCAAAGTCATTTACATCATAATTCGTATAATACGAAAGGTCAATCCCCTCGATTTCAAAACCGGTGCGGCGGTAAAACCGGATGGCAGGAACATTGGTGTTCTGTGTTTCCACCAACAGGGCACGCAAACCAGCTGCCCCGGCTTTTTCCGCCAGGACATCCACCAATCTGCGTCCAATTCCCCGCCCCTGCCAGGCGGATGCCACGTGCAGTTCCCAGATCCAGAGGGTGCGGTTCCAGGTGCGGGCATCGGCAATGGCAAACCCAACCAGTTCTTCCCCGGTAAACGCCCCCAGGCAATACCCCGCGGGAAGCATTTCACGGTAATGCGCCAGGTCATCGGCAGTCAGGTCTTCACCGAAATGACGGACATGCGGCGCAGGCAGGTCCACCAGTTCCAGGCGGATGATGGTTTCGGTTTCGCTTTCCTGCCTGGAAACCTGGTATTTTTGCATGGAGGTGTACCCAACCATGACCCGGCGAAGGTCGGGTTCCACCAGTTCGGTTAATTCACAGATCCTGTAAGGCTGCATCTCAGTCCTCAAAATAGGCAGGAGTCGGGTTCCAACCATTCTTCACAGCATCCTGGATTAATTTACAGACCGATGCAGGGTAAACTGTTTCCACCAGCAGGCGGTCAATGGGCAGCCAGACAGGTTCATAGGTGCCGCACTCGGGGGGATATTCGCCGCGCAGTTCCGGTCCATCGCCAGAGCCAAATTCCCCGCCCAGGATGGTGCCCAGGTAGTACAACTGAAGGGTACCGCCGCGGCGTGCCTCCGCCACCAGGGCACCGGCTTGAATCTCCAGCCCAAGCTCTTCGCGGATTTCCCGTACTGCCGCCTGCATGGAGGTTTCACCCGGCTCCACCTGCCCGCCCGGGAAAATGTAATAAAGGCGCCCAGCCCGGAAACGCCGGATAAGTGCCACAGAGTGATCTTTAATCAGGATGGCTGCTGCACGTGTCATATGGATCGTTGCTCCTCAAATGTGATGCCGCCCCACCGGCGCGCCTGCAGTCCCGCAGGCAGCAATTCCGCCAGGATGGGTGTGGTGTGATGGATGGGTTGGTGCCGGATCCACTCAAATGAAAGATTGGATAAAACCAACGGCAGCATGCAGCGGTACGTACCGCCATGCCCCACCAATGCATAATGATCACCAGCCTGCGCCGATGCACACAACTGCCGAATCAACGGCTCAAACCGGGCGCGGATTTCATGGAAAGACTCCCCACCACCTGTACGGCGGTCCCATTCCCCACGCAGCAGCCAGGCATCCAGTACTTCATCGTATTCCTGCCAGTCAGCGGGATCATCCGAGCCTTCGAATTTCCCCACATCGTATTCCCGCAGCGCATCCGTCACGATAACCGGAGCATTGAGGTTTGCCGAGAGGATTTCCGCCGTCTGGATGGCACGAAGCAACGGACTGGTGTAGATGCACTTGAACGGTATTCCAGCCAGCATCCCCGCCAGTTCCGCAGCCTGTTTGCAGCCGCGTTCCGTCAAACCATGCCTGCCAGGACGGTTGGAGAACTGGTGAAGCAGGTTGGCTTCACTTTCACCATGCCGCACAAAATACAATTGCATGGTCATTCTGCCCCGAAGAAAATCATACTGTAATCACCAATCGGCTGGTAGCCAATTTTCTGGTAAATACTGTTGGAGATGGGATTGGCAAGGTCGGTGAACAGGGTGCAGAATTCGCGGCCGCTGTCCAGCATCCGCTGGCTGAGTTCTGCCACCAAGGCAGTGGCATACCCGCGCCTGCGCAACTCCGGCGGGGTATAGACCAGCCCAATGCTGATTCCATGAGGTGTGGGACGGGTTGCCATGGCTTCGCTGACCGGTCTGCCGCCATCCTCCCAGACGTACAGGCGCTGATCCTGGATTCCCAACAGGACGGTGCGGCGGGCTTGATCCGGGTTCACCTCGTTGGGCAGCGCTTCCTTTTGAAATGCCACCGACCAGGCAACCAGCAATTCGGCATCTGTGTCCACCGCCGGACGCATAAACCCTGAGGCTGGCGGTGGTGGAATGACCCGGCGCAGTTCAAACACCCGCTCTGCCACACCCAGGCGGGCTGGCAAGCCGGTTCGTTCAGACCAGTGCAATGCAAAAGCCGATGCCAGGGCAACAGGACCCAGCACGCCCGGCAGGGAAATTTGCTGTTGATATAAATGTTCCCCCAACAATTCCAGTTCCGCATCCACATGCTCGCAAGGGCTGTACAGGATCAGGTTATGGGGCGGGGTCATTACCGCTGCCAG
>JAGVUS010000183.1 GCA_019136175.1 Chloroflexota bacterium
CCATCCGAACTGGCAAAAATTGCCATCATTGTCTACCTGGCGTTCTGGATCAAAGCAAAAGAATCCATTCTCAATAAAATATCCTTTGGTCTCATTCCCATGATGCTAATCCTGGGACTCATGGCTGGTCTAATCCTCCTGGAACCGGATATCAGTGCAGCAATCACGATTGTGATTCTCGGTGTGATGATGTTCTTCCTGGGTGGAGGCAGCCTGAAACAGATGCTCCTGGTGGGAGTCATTATAGCGCTTGTTGGAGTTCTCACCCTGAACGTCAGCACCTCCATCAACAACACGTTTGATAACCGCTGGATCAACTATATTAATGGGTTGAAGGATCCCATCATGGCATCCGAACACCTCCAACGCAGCATGGAATCGATTGTTCGCGGCGGTTTGTTTGGGGTGGGGATCGGCAATGGAACCGTCAAATTCATTGGCTTGCCCTTCTCCCACACCGATTCCATCTTTGCAGTCATTGCAGAAGAAACCGGATTGATTGGGTCAGCATTCACTGTCATCCTCTACCTGCTCCTCCTCTGGCGCGGCCTGGTCATTTCACAAAACGCAGCCGACCTGGAGGGAAAACTTCTGGCAGGTGGTCTTTCAGTATGGATCTTTATGGAAGCCATCATGAACATTGCAGTGATGGTCAACCTGATTCCATTTACAGGAAACGCGCTGCCATTTATCAGTTCGGGCGGCTCCAGCCTTGTCACCACCCTGACTGCTGTTGGCATGATTTTCAGTGTCGGTCGCGTGGCAAAACGGGAAGGGAAATCTTCAGAAGGGAGGCCTTACAGTGCGGTTGCTGATCTGCGCTGGCGGGACCGGCGGGGGCGTGAACCCCGCACTCGCCGTCCTGCAAGCATTGAGCGATGAAGCCAATCCGGTGCTCTGGATCGGCGGGGAAGGCGGCATGGAAGAAGAACTGGTGCAACGCCAGAATATTCCCTTTAAAGCCATTCCCGCGGCTGGTGTACATGGAGTTGGGATGAAAGCCCTCCCCGGTAACCTCTGGCGGCTGGTCAAGGGAACTGCCGCTGCCCGGAAGATCATACACGCCTTTCAGCCGGATGTAATGCTCTTTACCGGTGGGTATGTGGCAGCACCCGTTGCTGTTGCAGGCGGCTCCATTCCCAAGCTCCTGTTTGTTCCGGATATTGAACCCGGCATGGCGCTCAAATTCCTGGCGCGGTTTGCCAACCGGATTGCCGTTTCAGCCGAACCTTCCCGGTCATACTTCCCCAGGGCAGAGAAAGTTGTTGTTACGGGCTACCCCACCCGCCCCGAGCTTGCCCGCTGGACTGCCGAAACCGGCAGACAGGAAATGAGATTGTCTGGTGACCTTCCCGTTCTGCTCGTCATGGGGGGAAGCAAGGGCGCTCACTCGATCAATAACGCATTGACCGCCATTCTGCTTGAAGTTTTACAAATTGCCCAGGTGATTCACATCACGGGCAAGCAGGATTTTGCACAGGCAGAACAAGCCCTGGCAAATCTTCCAGGCACCCTGGCAGGGAATTACCACCCCCACCCATATCTCCACGATGATATGGGAGCAGCGCTTGCCAGTGCAGACCTGGCTGTTGCCCGGGCTGGTGCTTCCACGCTGGGCGAATTTCCACAATTCGGGCTGCCGGCAATCCTGGTTCCCTATCCTTACGCCTGGCGGTATCAAAAAGTGAATGCCGAATTCCTGGTCAATGCCAGGGCGGCAGAAATGATCACGGATGGCGACTTGTCAACAAGGCTCCTGCCCGCTCTTCAACGGTTGTTGAAAGATGACAATGCCCGGCATGCCATGCGAAATGCCATGCAATCCCTGGGGCAGCCGCAAGCCAGCCAGGCAATTGCCAACCTTGTCCGTGAACTTGCAGCCGCCTCCAATCCTCAAGGCGGTACCCGGGAGACGAAACCATGCTAACCCTGGATGTTGTTTTCTGGATGTATGTCATCCTTCTGGCTTTCATCGGTGGAATGCGCGGATGGGCAAAAGAACTTTTGGTTCTTTTCAGCGTCATCCTGGGATTCTTCCTGATCACGGTGTTGGAACGGTTTGTCCCGTTCATCCGCGACACCCTCTCCCGACAGCCGGAATCTCTCTTTTGGATGCGATTCATTATCATCTTCTCATTGGTGTTCTTTGGATACCAAACCCCCAAGCTCCCCAAGATTGCCGAATCCGGTCGGTTTATGCGCGACAAGCTTCAGGATGTCCTGCTGGGCGTCTTTATTGGGGCAGTCAATGGATACATGATTGTCGGGACCATCCTTTCCTATATGCATCAGGCTGGCTATCCATTCGATTTCGTGATTGCCCCCAACCCCCAAACCGGACAGGGGCAGGCGCTGTTGAAATTACTGGCAATCATGCCGCCGGAATGGCTGGGCACCCCAACCATCTATTTTGCTGTTGGAATTGCATTCGTCTTCATCCTGGTGGTGTTTATCTGATGACTCACGTGCATTTGATCGGTATTGGTGGAACAGGACTTTCAGCCATTGCCCGGCTGCTGCTGGAGCGCGGGTATACCGTCAGCGGTTCGGACCGGTGTGCAAACCAGTCCACCCGGGAGCTGGAGGCTGCCGGAGCAGCCATATTCCTGGGTCATCATACAGATCATATCCAGGGAGCGGATTGGGTGGTTCGATCCTCCGCCATTCCTGATGAAAACCCGGAGGTCGCAGCCTCCCTGCAAGCCGGTATTCCGGTATTCAAACGCTCCGAGTTCCTTGGCAGACTGATGGAAGGCGCAACCTGTGTGGCTGTTGCCGGTACGCATGGGAAAACCACCACCACCGCCATGATCGCCTGGATCCTGGCAGATGCCGGATTAAATCCTTCCTATATCATCGGCAGTACAGCCCAAAACCTGGGAACCAATGCTCACGCAGGTACCGGACCTTTCGTCATTGAAGCGGACGAATATGATTACATGTTCCTGGGATTAACCCCGGATATTGCAGTTATCACAACCGTTGAGCATGATCACCCGGACTGCTTCCCTACCGTGGAATCCTATCAGGATGCATTTGTACAATTTGTCCAGCGAATTTCATCCAATGGGACACTGATTCTATCGGGTGATGATCCGGTTGCATTGAAAATGGCAGAACACATCCGCCCATTGCAATCAATGATTACCTATGGCATCTCCTCAAAAGCAGACCTCCAGGCAGTCAACCTCCTTAGTATTCCGGGCAGCGGGTATGCCTTCGATGCCACTGGATATGGCGGGGATATAGTTCATATCGAGTTGCAGGTGCCTGGAATCCATAATGTCCGAAATGCCATGGGTGCCCTGGCAGCCGCCATCCAATGCGGCGTATCCGTCCACCAGGCAGCCACGTCCCTTGGCAGGTTTACGGGAACAGGCAGGCGGTTTGAAAAAATTGGGGAAGTGAACGGAATCATCCTGATTTCAGATTACGCCCATCATCCCACGGAAATTCGCACCACCCTGGCAGCCGCCCGGTCCCGGTATCCCCGCAATCGAATTTGGGCAATCTGGCAGCCCCACACATACTCACGAACCCAATCCCTGATGAATGAGTTTGCTGCCGCTTTTACAGATGCAGACCAGGTGATCGTCACAGCCATCTATGCTGCCCGGGAAACCAATCCCTCGTTCACAGCACAACAAGTGGTGGATTGCATGAATCACCCCGCTGTTCAGTATCTTCCCGAGATTGATTTTGTCACCACGCATCTGATCAATACCGTGCAACCTGGAGATGTGGTGGTGGTTCTGTCCGCTGGTGATGCCAACCGGATCCTGCCGGACCTGCTTCAAAAGCTGGAAGAAAAGGAATAAATCATGAGCGATCCAAAACCAAAACGAACTTTTGAGTACCAGGGGGGTGCAGCCAATCTGCAATTATCCCCCACTCAAGGGGATGAACCCCAGCAGCAGCCCCGTGCTGCAAACCGATCCCGCCGGGTTCTCACCCAACCCGAAAAAAAGGACATCGTGGAGCGCCTCATTGATTTCATTAAGGTTCTCTGAACTGTTTGACCAAAGGACTCGTCCAGGAGAAATGGCAGCCAATTCCGCCTCTTCCCAGCTTCATCGTTACCGCAGCCTGTTTGGCGACCGCCTGCAGGAAAATGTAACGCTGGCAAATTACACCACTGCCCGGGTGGGCGGTAAGGCGGACGCCTTATTAATCGCCCATACCACCGATGAGCTTGCCGGAACTGTCCACACCCTCTGGGAATCAGATCTGTCCTTTTATATCCTGGGAGCAGGATCCAATGTCCTGGTTTCGGACCAGGGCGTACGCGGGCTTGTGATTGTCAATCGAGCCCGCAACATCCGGGTGGACACCCACATCAATCCACCCACTGTCCGGGCAGAGTCTCCGGGAACTGTTGGTGGAGCTGTCTATGGAAATGCAGGAGCTTACGGAAGCGACGTCCAACACGATTTGGTGCTGGCAGAAATCTTGCATCGCTCTCTGGGAAAGCAGACATGGACATGCAGCCAGATGGAATATGGATATCGAACCAGCATTCTCAAGCGGCAACCCGGTCAGGCAATCATCCTGGCGGCGACTTTTGCTCTTCATCACGGCTCACCGGAAGATGTCAAAGCCCGGATGGAATCACTTTCATCCCAGCGTCGGCGGACTCAGCCCCCGGGAGCAAGCATGGGCTCCATGTTCAAAAATCCCCCCGGAGATTATGCAGGACGTTTAATCGAAGCTGCCGGATTGAAGGGAACCCGGGTGGGTGGTGTGGAAATCAGCACCGTTCATGCCAACTTTTTTATCAATTATGAAAATGCAACAGCAACGGATTATTACAAATTGATTCAATATACGCAGGAGACCGTGTTTCAAAAATTTGGCATCAGGCTGGAACTGGAAGTGGAGCTGCTGGGCGACTGGACGATCAGCTCAGTCAATCCTTTTCGAAATGGAAAGAATGGATCATGACAGGTAAGCTGCGTTTGGGTGTTCTTTTCGGCGGACGTTCGGGCGAACATGAGGTATCGCTCATGTCCGCGCGCTCGGTCCTCTCTGTGCTGGACCCGGCAAAATATGAGGTTACCCAAATCGGCATCACCCACTCGGGTACCTGGATGACCGGCGAGAACGTCCTGGAAGCTCTGGAACGCCAGAATACAACGCATCTTCTGCCAGTGGTGCTCCTCCCCCAACCTGGAAAACAACTGCTCTACCAGATCATTTCCCGGAACGGCGAGAAAATTTTGACCCCATACGGTGAATTGGATGTCATTTT
>JAGVUS010000356.1 GCA_019136175.1 Chloroflexota bacterium
ATTAACCGCCATCCACGCATGGTCAATTCACGCCGTTTGCGGAAGAAAAACAATTTTTGACCAGCGCGAATGGATCGAATGCCCGAGAGTAAAAAAATCAAAACAAAGGCAAGAAGGATGACAAAAGCTACTGTGACAGTCGTTGCAATATCGAGGTTCATGATCAATCACATGGTGTTTTACCAAATATCTACAAGATTATAGCACGTCTCGGTTGCCGATTCCTCTCATCTTGTGTAAAATGAATGGATACTTGGAACATATGCATGTCAATTGCACCTGGTACACTGCTGAATAATCGTTACAGGATATTATCGGTCCTTGGGCAGGGGGGAATGGGAGCGGTATACCGCGCACGGGATGAAAACCTGAATATTTACGTCGCTGTAAAAGAAAATCTTTTCCTGACAGATGAATACGCACGCCAGTTTCAGCGCGAAGCAACCATTCTGGCAACGCTCCGCCACGCCAGCCTCCCAAGGGTGGGAGATTATTTTGTCATTCCCGGGCAGGGTCAGTACCTGATCATGGATTTTATTGATGGGGAAGACTTGCGCCAGCGAATTGAACGTACCAATATGCTGTCTGAATATGAAGTTGCACTGATCGGGATTGCGATTTGCGACGCATTATCCTACCTGCACACCCGTCGCCCCCCCATCATCCATCGGGATATAAAGCCCGGGAATATTAAGATAACACCAGAAGGCGAAATTGCCCTGGTGGATTTCGGACTTGCCAAGGTATTCCTTGAGCACGAAGCGACCACCACTGGCGCACGGGCGATGACCCCGGGATATTCCCCGCCCGAACAATACGGAACAGCCCCCACGGATGAACGCTCGGATGTTTATTCGCTGGGAGCCACACTCTATGCCGCCCTGACGGGTGCCATCCCTGAAGATGCACTGGCTCGGGCTACCGGAAAAGCCAGGTTAACCGGCATCCGTCAGCTGCAACCTCACATTGACCGTAAGTTGGCATCTGCCATTGAAAAGGCAATGGAAGTTGATCCGGAGGATCGGTATCAAACTGCTGCTGAATTTAGACAGGCACTGGCTGAAGCAGCAAATATCCATACCCAAACCCAGGCAATTGCAGTGGCACCACCGCCATTTTTATCAGATGATGAAGAGAACCCCCATCTACCGGCATCCGGGTCAAAGCCCTCCCGCTCGAAAGTGGTTTCCAATAAGGCGCGCCGTAGAATAAGAAATCCATGGGTCGGCTGGGGCGTGTTTTTCACCTGTTTACTGGTCATCTCGACGATGCTGTTCGCCCGACCCGACTGGCGCGACTTCCTTGTATCCCAGCTGCCCATCCCAGTTGCACCTCCTCCCACGCAGGTAGTGGACACTCCCGTGCCTGAATATACTGCAACGTTTGCAGCAGCTCCTATATTACCATCTCCAACCAACACATTCACTGCAACCTTACCCCAACTTACAAAAACCCTGGTTCCCACCCGAACCCCAACCATCACCCCAACTCCAATTGGCGGTGGATCCGGACAAATTGCCTTTGCCAGCAATCAGACTGGCGTTATGCAGATTTATCTGATAAATGTGGATGGAACAAACCTTATTCAGGTAACCGACATGCCCAGCGGAGCATGCCAGCCTGCCTGGGCTCCGGATGGAAAGCGGCTGGTGTTTATCAGCCCATGCCTGGCAAAACAGGAGGAATACTGGGGGGCAAAAATTTATGTAACGGAGATTGGATCCAATCAACCGCCCACGCTGCTGCCCATCCCATCCGACGCTGCAGGTGATTTCAGCCCTGCCTGGTCTCCCGATGGACGATATATTGTGTTCACTTCCATGCGGGACAGCCGTTTGCCGCATCTTTACCTTCTTGACCTGGTGAAAGAGGAAACTATTCTGCTTTCGGACATGGATGTACGCGAACGTCAGCCAGCCTGGTCCCCAGATGGAAAACTGATTGCTTATGTTCGCGAACAGAATTTTGCCCAAATCTGGCTTATGTTGCCCGATGGTTCAAATCCGGAGCGATTCAGCCTGAGTGGACCCATTCATGATCTGTATCCTGCCTGGTCACCGGATGGAAATTTTTTGATTTTCTCCCAAATGAAGGCAGATGTGCGTATTCCATCGTTGGCTGGCATGCGCCTGCAGGATAAAAACACATACAATGAATATACAATTCCACTTCGCAACCAGACGGCAATTGGCCCCATCTCCAATGCCAGTTTTTCACCGGATGGCTTTTGGATTGTCTATGAAGGTTGGCCTAATGGCAGCAATCATGATATCTACCTCATGACCAGCAGTGGAGTAGACCCAATCCGCATAACAACCCTGGATTCGTTTGAGTTTGATCCTGCCTGGCGCCCGTAATCAAGCCCAATTATTAAACCAGATCCCCCGCATAGGAATCGGCAAACAATGCCGGTGTTCCTCCTGTATGCCAAAATAAAATCCGCTCATGTGGTGTAAAAAAGCCATTTGCTGCCAAATCCAGCATTCCTGCTGCTGCCCGCCCGGTGTAAACCGGGTCAAGAAAAAGTCCTTCCTCCCTGGCAAACAATTGAATGGCGTCCTTTTCGCTCTGCCCCATAAAACCATAACCATCCCCCAAATAATCTGCGCTAACGCGGATCATATCCCTTGAAATCCGAACTTTTTGCCTCACACGGTCTGCCGTCTCCATTGCCAGTTCAGCCACCATATCCTGGAGCACGGAAGCTTTGTGATCAATACTGATCCCCAGAATCCTGCCATTCCAACCAGCCTGGATGGCACCAAGCACGAGACCCGCCTGGGTTCCGGCAGAAGATGATGCCACCACGATCCAATCCACTTCCACCCCCTGCTGGATGAACTCGCGAAAGCCCTCAAGGTATCCCAATGTGCCAACCGGTGTGGATGCCCCCAGTGGAATCAGGAAGGGGCGCTTGCCTGCCGCCCAGGCTTCATCAAAGGTCTGTTTCAGCATCTCATCCCGTTGCTCACGGGTTGACCACACAATCTCTGTTCCAAGGAGATAATCCAACAACAGGTTCCCATTTGGGTTTTCTGGCGGGGACCCGGAGAGTACCAGGATACAATGCAGACCCAATTTCGCAGAAAGGGCTGCGGTAATCCTGCAATGATTGGATTGAACAGCGCCTACAGTAATAATCGTTTTTGCACCGTGGGCAACGGCATCTGCCAACACAAATTCCAACTTGCGAACCTTGTTCCCACCAAATGCTATTCCAGTCATATCATCCCGTTTGACAAATAACTGGCACCCAAGCCGGGCAGACAGCCTGGGGAGCGGTTCCACAGGCGTGGGAAGGGTTCCAAGTCGTAATCTTGGGTTCATACAGACACCTCCTGCCGGGTACGCTGCATCCCCCGGCGTCGTAATACATTCATTATTTTTGGCATCCACTGGGTGTAGGTTTTATATAAACCAGGATTGACCGGATAATCCCAGGCGCCAATAAAACGAACAACTTCCCCACCCAGACCTTCCTTGAAACGATATACGCCCCACATTGGTTCACTCTCATCGAACCTGTCAGGTGCACCCCATAAATCATAATTTGTGCATCCCCTCTTTTTCGCTTCACGGATCGCTTCCCACTGCAACAAATAGGTTGGCATTTTTTCGCGGTGCAGGTCTCGTGACATTCCGTATAAATACCATGCTCTGCCCCCAAAAACCACCAGGAATAAACCAGCGATGGGTTGACCATTAAACTCAGCAATCAATGGCACCCCCATATCCTGCTGAAGAAAAGTCCTCCAAACATGATCATAATAATCACGGGAGCGAATGACAAAACCATCCCGCAAGGAAGTCTCTGCATACATGGTAAACAATTCCGGAAAATCCGCTTCTGTTCCTGTTCGAATCGAGATACCTTTCCTGGCTGCCAGGCGAACATTGTAACGGGTCTTTTGTTTAAAACGAGCCAGTAATTCCTCTTCTGTACCGGATAGATCAAGCCAGACCGTATTTCTAAACTGGATTTGATCCTGGGAATATCTCCAGCCGTGATCTTTGAGGTAATCGATCACCCTGCTACCTTGGGTCACCCCTTGCTCCAGGATATCCACAGGAACTCCCCTGCCAGTAATGCACTCCGGGTCTATCTTGATGAACATTGCCCGCATTTTTTGAGCGTATTCAACCAGGTTTTGCAGGACGGGGAACCACTCTATCTCCACGTCCCAGTTGAGCATCGGTCCGCGGGGGACATACAGGATGCGAACCGGTGCAATGCCAGCAAGCGACACTTTCCTCTCCATGACCAATGCAGCAGATACAGATTTTCCCCGATCATCCTCCCATAGAAA
>JAGVUS010000303.1 GCA_019136175.1 Chloroflexota bacterium
GCTTGTCGTCCAGGTTGCGGCAGCCATGTCCTTATAAAAGTCAATTTTTGTCCCACCACTGTTGATTGACCAGTATGCCGGGGTGGTCAGACCGGCCAGCTTCACCACACCCGCATCGGTCGCCGTCACAAACGTTCCCCAGGGTGTGCCAAAATCAATCCCGGCATGTCCGTTCGTATTCGGATACCAATCCACGTTCTCGCCGTACCACTGCGTCACTGGCACCCATTCAGGTACAGGTAATCGTAAATTCATACTGACTCCTATATCCCATACGTCAAACAAAAATCCAGCCGCTTAGCACCGCTGTTTGTCCATGCGCCGGTTCCCATGTCGGTATACGCGTACATAGTATTGGACGCCGCCGCCACCGCCGCCACATAAATCCGTCCTGCCACCGTCAAAACCGATCCATTGTTAACCGCATAGCCCGCCGCACCGCGCCCCGCATACGCCGCCGCAATTGGCAGTGTGCAGGTCAACGTCGTCGCGTTGCTCGTCCCATTGCCCGAACAATTTACCACCACCGTTACCATCCGCCCCGTGATGGTAAACACCGCGTTGGCTACTGTTGGGGCGCTGCTAAAACCGCCCCAGGTTGGGGCATAGTTAAACCACTGTGGGAATCCCTGCGGATTAGCCTGATAACTGATCCACCTGGCGCTGGGGCTTGCCGTCAGGGAGTAGTCGCTCCCCCCTGTAATGGTGACGGTTGTGTTTGGGCTGGCATAACTGGATGACACCACGTAGAAATACTTGGTGCTGGTCTGGGTAACTCTAATTTTCGTACCTCGTGTAAAGATCGCCGTTTGATCGCCTGATACGCGGAATGTGGTATTGGATAGGCGCGTCCAGGTCTGGTGGGACATGTCCAGCCAACCGTTGAATGGGGCTTGGGTTACGTCTGTGCCGAGGATACCGCCTGACATGCGCAAGTGACCCTCCGCAACACTGCCAGCATAGTCAAGCACGTCACCAATGTATAGACCTGCCCCATCAACATTGACCCGCTTTATGTCGGCTGATCCATCTTGCACGTACAGATTTACGCCATTCCAATCACCGCCTGTCGTAATTTCAAGGGCGGATAGCGCTACTCGTGATCTGCCTCCGTTGCTGTACGCTCCGATAGTCATGTACCCGTTTGTTAGCAGGGTTGACCATGCAGAGTAATCCCAGTTGCAAGCAAAGTAGGAACGCACATCAACAATTGTGGAATCCGCGTACATCATAGCAAGCAGATCCCCTGTACTTGGTTTCAGTAACCGAAGCGCCTGATTTGCAGAATTGCCTCCTGAGACAATTGCAATCCCATCGTTGTCCAGGATCACGTTTCCGCTCCCAGCATACATCTTCCCTGTGGCTGCGTCAATCTTGACCTGGTAAGTGCCGCTGGAAAGGCTGTACAGCCCCGTTCTATCAATCCAAATCCCCGTACCTGCCGCTGATCCTGTTGGCGGTGTGCTGCCGATTGCCAGCGCGCTTCCGGTTCCAGGCATGCGCAAAACGCCTGTAATATTCGCGTCTGAGCCGGAAAACTCAATCACACTGGTTGCGTAATTGCGAAACCGCATAACTCCGTCTTCATCTATGACGATGTTGGCTTTTCCGGCGTTGTACACACCGATCGCGATTCCGTATTTGGCAGAGGAATAGCCCCAATTGCCGTTCAAGTCACCAAGCCGAATCAGTTCCTTGTCGGCATTATAGGGCATGTCGCCGACATAAGTCCGGGGGTACTGAAACATACTGATTCGCGGGGTGTCATAGGCGTTTAGCTCAATCCTTCCATCACCCTTGCCGCCAAGTGTGGCAAACACACTGCCTTTGACCCAATCATTTGCCCCGCTGCCGTCCAGGTTGCGGACGACATTGTAAGTGGTGCCGCTTACCAGCGCGCCAACCCGGATATACTCCACCTTGCTGACATCCCGAAACAGGACAATGTCATTTGCTGTCATTGCCTTGCCAAAATCCATCTGAGTGGCAGCCGCGCCAGCATCCGCCGCCAGCACTCCCTGATCCTTGCAGATCATCAACCAACCGCCCACCAGGGCAATGGTTTGTTCTGCAAATACCAGGGCATTGATTTCGGAGAGATACCCCTTGCGCCAGATTTTGGTGGAGCTGCCGAGGTCAAACGTGTCAGACCCATTTGGCAGTAAATTGCCGGTCATGGAACGTGTGCCGTTGACCAGCAAATACTGAGCATGGTCGTCATCACCCAACCCCGCCATGGCATGGTGATTGATGGTTGCATGGGCGGTATCGTTGTGGCGTGTGGTGTTCAAATACTGAGTATGGTCATCATCCCCCAAACCGCTCAGGTTGCCGTGGTCGTCATGTGGCACCACGGTGCCCAGGGTGTGCCGGGTGGTTGTGTCATGCCGGGTGTTGTTCAAATATTGAGTATGATCGTCGTCACCTAAACCACTGAGCGCTGCACCGTGATCCAGCTGCCCGCCATTGGCTGTCGTCTGGTGATTATGCGCTCCCACACTGCCATGCCCGGCTGCTGCTGTTGCTGCCAGGTGTCCTGTAACCGACCCGCCCAATACGCTGATATCAACCCCGTCAATTGTGATTCCATCCATGACGGTGAGATTGCCAACCAGTGCCCGGCTGCCATCCAGCTTTAAAAATTGCGGTGCCTGGTCATCTGCCAGCGTGCCCGAGTGCATCAACCCGCTCAGGTTGTGTGCACCGATGGTCTGTGCCTCACGGTCTGCAATCCATTCCAGCACGTGGGGGCGGATAGCTTTCAGGATTTGTCCAATCTCCATAATTACTCCACATCCAGCACGGATTTGACGCGTGGCATAAATCGCGGTGTGCCCGAATTGGCGTCATAGATGACTCGCTCGATAAACACCCGCCGCGCATTGAGGATTGTGCCCAAGTCCAGGCTGTCCGGGATCACGTCTTTCAGTGTTGCCCAAACCCCGGGTGTCCAGCGTCCGGTTTCAATCAGCCTGTCATGCGAGTCTGCAAGTGCGCCATTGGCGTATAGATAACAATCAGCAACACCTGGCGTTGGTTCTTCGTAGATTCGTACCCGGCGGTTTACATCCACGGTTGCGTGCAGCCGCCTTCCGTTTGGACCGCCGCTTTCCAGCAGGTCTTCCACGATCAGCCCGGCGTCCATTTTCCCATCCCGGTAGGATGGTGCATAAATCCCGGAATTGCATTCCAGGTCAATTGCTGTGATAAATTGCGCTTCGTTCAAAATCTCAACCAGCTGCGCGGTGGTTTCGGTTTGCCCGCCCACCGAGAAGACCAAGTCCACGTCCGGTGTAGCAGCAAGCCACGATCCGCCATAAGTGATTCGGAAAGCGCCCGAGGTGTATCCACAATCCTCATTGGTATCGATCTTGTAATAGTTATCCGGGTCCAATGCCCCGCTGCGCTCAATCACAATCCAATATGTGGTTGCAGCTATCAGATCCACCCGGGTATTAAGTTGGAATGTGTGCCACTTGAGATTTTCGTCAATCTCAGTACCCAACGTGGCACAGCTTGCCAGAACTGTGCCAGGTACACCAGCATTGTTAGCACACAGGCTCACAATCAGGTTGTCCGCTGGCGTTCCTTCCCGCTTCACTCGCAGCCGGATTGTTGCTGCACCCGCCATGCCCCCGGCGGTTTGGAAGCTCTGGGCACACTTTGCCGGTCCCTGGACGGTGATGGATGCACCTTCTCCTTCATTCACAACCGTTTCATTGACAATCAAATAAGATCCGCCGGGGTCGAGGTCTCTCGTTGAGGATACTGAGTATGAGCCGTTGTTGGAAGTGCTGCCCCATACATAGATCTGCTCCTGGGCGGAAAATGCCAGCAGTCCATCGGTGGAATCTTTGATCTTCTGGGTTGTTCCGGTCTCAAATGAAATCGTTGTGCTAATCAATCCCTTGCCAATCGTTTGCAACCCATTGCCAATTTCCTCATAGCCTTCTTTTGCACCGGTGTTGGCGTAGTATTTCCATGCCAGTGTATCCCACCAGCCACGGCATACCAATGTAGCTGTGCTTTCACCGTTGCCAACCCACTGATGGTCCACTTGAGGATTTTTCATTTCTGCCAAAGCGCGCGCTGCGTATGCAGCTGCCTGGGCAGCCGTTCCATCCTGCATGGAGATCCGCTGTTCCTTGGTGCCAAACATGGACACCGATAAATCATCCTGAATCCAGCTGGTTTCCACGGATCCTTCCGACACTCCACTCATGTTGGTTTCTGCATACAGGACACAGATCCGGTTTGCCATGGTTTCCAGTGTCAGCCCAACCTGTAATACGCCTACACGCACTGTGGCAGATTCTACGAACCCCCACCAGATGGGTTCTCCTCTTTCATGGATCTGGACCGGGCAGCGCAGCATTTCCAGCAGTTCCCACAATGCAGTTTGGGGTCCTTTTGCCTCGATAATTGCTTCCTCGGGTCCGCCCGGTGTGCGCCAGCTCATTTGCCGGACCGTGAATCGCACCTGCGGCCACATCACCGCATCGCCAAAATCACGCCGCTTGAAATGTACTCCGAGCTGCGTCACAGTGTTTGCCTCCGTGGTCGGTAATA
>JAGVUS010000476.1 GCA_019136175.1 Chloroflexota bacterium
ATTGCCACGCCCGAGTATAACAGTTCCATCAGTGGGGCATTGAAAAACGCCCTGGACTGGGCATCCCGTCCGCCGCAGCAGCCGTTGAACGGCAAACCGGTTGCCATCATGGGCGCCAGCACCGGTAATTTTGGAACCGTGCGCGCCCAGCTTCACCTTCGACAGGTACTGACCCATGTGGGCGCCCTGCCGCTGGGCAAGCCCGAGGTGCTGGTCGCCCGCGCCGAACAGGTGTTTGACCAGGACGGCAGGTTAACCGACCCGGCTGCCCGTGGATTCCTGGAATCCCTGCTGGGAGCGCTTGCCCGGTGGGTCAAACAACTATCCTGAACTATAAACGATCCACCAGGTCGCCAAATTCCTTGCTGTGCAGGTATTCCCTGCCCTTTGCATTGGTCACCTTGCGCCCATCCGGCAGGATGGCATCCACAAGGATCGCCTCATCAAGTGACCCGGCGCCGCAGGCAGGCTCACCTGCTCCACCCGGGTCTGGAGCCGTCTGAACCGGGGAGGGGAATTCACTCAGGATGCAGTCCTTCAAATTCGCTTGTATGAAAGAAGCATCCTCCAGGCAGGCGTTCCGCAAATCCGCACCCTCCAGGCTGGTATCCCGCAGGTTGGCATGTTTCAAGTTACTTCCGGTCAGCACTGCTCCGCGCAAGTCAGCATGCCGCAGGAAAGCCCGGGTAAGGTTTGCCCCGGCGAGCCGGGTTTTCGCCAGGTGAGCCCCCTCCAGCTTTGCCCGGGTGAGGTTGATACCCGCCAGGTTTGCCCCTTCCAAGTGCGCCCGTTGGATTTCCGCACCGCTGAAATCCAACCCATCCAGGCGGACGGTTGACTCCGCACCCGCCAGCAAACCTTTTTCGTGAAGGTGATGGAGGACCTCCCCCCTGCCCTTGCCATCCAGCCCGGGCAGGATGGATTGGAGGATTTCGGCAATCTGCTGATTCACCTGCATGGGGTCACCATGCTGTTCAAGCACTGCATTCAAGGAAGCATGGAAATGCCGGATTGCTTCCCGGCGATGAGCGGCGCGGGTTTGCTCGCTTTCCACGTGTGCCGATTGCTCGGCTGCAATCCGGGCATCCTGCTCCTCCATCCAGCCGCCAATGAAGACAACCAGGAAGGGCAGCACCAGCATTTCAAACGCCCGTGCAAATGTAAAATCCTGGTACCCGCTCCACATCATCCAGGGAACCTCCCCCACAGCCCGCAGGATGGCGGACAGCGGGATCCAGACCAGCACCAATCCCATCAAGACCAGCCCGATGATTCGCCCCCAGCCCCATTTATTCTTCGGTTTACCAAAGATCTTCATTATTCACCTCATCCAGAATGATCTTGCCAGCTTTCCATCCTTCACCAATCATACCCGAAATGTTTGTAAAAAAAAAGAAAAACAGATTGGCTTTGGACCTGCCAGCCATTTTGTTTTAAGGTTTAAAAATTAGCCACATGGTTGCAGTAATGGATTAAGTTTAATATATCATTAGAATATGGTATTTATTACCAAAATTGAGGGTATAATTTTCATGTGCAGCACAAACGAAAAAAATGGGTGGTGATAATCGTTGCCCTGCTGGTAGTGGTGTTAAGTCTGCCTCCAGTTTGGTCAAGGGTGATCTACCATTCCAAAGAAGTGTATCGGACGGTCAAATACTGGATCAAACCACCCAGTGAAGCTGTGTTTGTTCCATCGACCAATCACAATGTGTTTGGGGCAACCTCAACACTTGCCGCAACGCCTTCTGATAGATATACCCCCCAACCCACGGCGGATCCTGCCGGAATCCCGACCCAAATCACCCCGGAAGCCACATTGCCTCCGACACCCACCCTTGCCCTCACCCCGCTGCCCTCATCCGTTTTGCTGACGGGCATCCTGTGTGAACCGCAACTGATGAACAATTGCGGACCCGCAACCCTTTCCATGTACCTGTCTTATTATGATTGGGGGAAAGATCAACTTACGGCAGCAGCAGTGCTGAAACCCAATGCAAAGGATGTCAACGTCAACCCATACGAGATCGTGAATTTTGTAAACGAAAACACCGACCTGAGTGCTCTCTGGCGGTATGGGGGTGACCTGGCAACCATCCGGACCCTGCTGAACGCCGGTTTTCCGGTGATGATTGAAAAAAGCTTCGAGCCGTTTACCCTGCGGGACGAAGGCTGGATGGGACATTACAACCTGGTGGTTGGATACGATGACAAGAGACAGTCCCTCACCGTCCAGGATTCCTACCTGCTGAATTATGCCCCATGGGGAGGGAAGATTTCCCAGGAGCTGTGGGATACCTTCATCGGGTTTGATTTCTCCTACAGTGAATTGGAGCAAGCCTGGCGGTCCTTCAATTACGTTTTTATCGTTGTGTACCCGCCAGAAAAGGAAAATGAGGTGCTGAACGCCCTGGGTCCCCTGGCAGCAGACGAAGAAGCATGCCGGATTGCTTATGAACGCGCCATGCAGGAAACCTCTGCATTGACCGGGGTGCGCGATCAATACTTTGCCTGGTTCAATGCCGGCACCAGCAGCGTTTGCCTGGAAGATTACTCCACCGCTGCCAGTGCATTCGATACAGCCTTCGGTATCTACCCGGAGATTGCACAGGATTCACGCCCTTACCGCATCCTCTGGTATGAGACCGGACCCTACCCGGCATATTATCACACGGGGCGTTATGAAGATGTGATCAGCCTGGCATCCCAGACATTGGGACACATGGCGGAACCCGTCCTGGAGGAAAGCTACTATTGGCGGGCGGTATCCTACAACGCATTGGGCAACCAACCCCGTGCCATCACGGACCTGCGCACCAGCCTGGAATATCACCCGGGGTACGCGCCCAGCATCGATCTGCTCAAGCAACTTGGTGTTACTCCTTAAAGCACCAAAGCTCCGGGAAACGAATGATGTTACCTACAAAACGCATCAAATTCTAGGGATGACGACAATGACACCACCAACAAGAACAATGCAATCCTCGCTGCAAACAAATCATTGCAATAAGCGCTGGATCCCCGCTGTTATTTTCTTGAGCCTCCTTCTGCTCATTGTTAAGGTGGTGACACCCGTCGCCAGTTCCACCGCACCAGTCCCGGGCATGGTGCTGCTTGCATCAAATCCAACGCCCACCACGGGTTCTACATCAGCCAGCACCAGCAGGACAGCCCTGCCCAACGCTGTAACTGCCACACCAACCAGGACCAGCCAACCAACAGGGCTGATCTTAACCCTGGGAACAACGGTCATGGTGATCCGTGATGATATCAATCTTCGCGATGGACCCGGGGTCCAATACCCGGTTGTCCAAAAGATGATGATGGGGGATCAACTGGTTGTACTGGGAAGGATGGCGGATAATATCTGGCTTTATGTGAAAACAACCGAGGGCAATAAGGGCTGGATTAAAACCGTCCTGGTCAACACAGCCGGGATGAATATGAATGACCATCCCATCAAGACACCATCCCCCTCCCCCAACACAACGGTGATGGTTGCCGGTGACAGAGTCTATCTGCGTGCAGGACCCGGCACTTTCTTCTCAACCAGTCAAAAGCTTATCTACGGCGATTCGCTGATGCTGTTGGGAAAAATGGATGATAATTCCTGGCTTTACGTAAAAACAACTGATGGACAGGAAGGCTGGATCAAAACCAGGTGGGTCAATCTTGCCGGGCTCAACCTTGATTACAATTATGTTCCGATTGCTACATCTCCGCCCACGGAAACCTCCACGCCCGTCATTCTGCCTGGTATCGAAGGCAGGTGGATTGATGTTGATCTCAGCGAACAGATGTTATTTGCCTATGAAGGCACGGAACGGGTGGCTTCCTTCCTGGTCTCCACCGGAACCGCTCCTTACCCAACAGAACAGAGAGAGTATCGTATCTACGTGAAATATCTTTTCTCGGACATGCACGGCAGCGATTATTTTCTGCCGGATGTACCCTTTACAATGTATTATTCCGGCGATTTCTCCATTCACGGAACCTACTGGCATCACAACTTTGGGACGCCCATGAGTCACGGCTGTATCAATATGGACACCTCGGAAGCGGAATGGCTGTATAACTGGGCTTCTGTTGGCACAATCGTGAACATCCACCGCTAAAACCCGGCTGCAGTGGAATGATGCAGGGTTTGCGTTGTTTTGAGACAGGCTTGTATTGAAAAGAAGCCGCTGGATTTTTAGAGGTCAGGCAGCCGCCTTGCGGCGGTACGCCACCCGGATAGGCGAGGGGTGATTGGCTCCGTTACCGTAGACAAC
>JAGVUS010000015.1 GCA_019136175.1 Chloroflexota bacterium
TCCGGGTCATCCAGGTCTGCGTGCAATCCCCCGCCCCGGGTGGTGGCAACAACACATTGGATGGGCATGTCAACCTGTAAAATCTGCCGGATCGCCTGGCGGGTAATATCCAGGTTGTCCGCAGTATCCATTTTTGAACGGACCACCTCGCTGGCAAAGCTCAGCACCAGCACCTGATCCTTATAGGTTACCGTCTTCACCGAGTTCAACAATGCCTGGGTAGCCGGGCGGGTTTTCTTCACAATTGCCTTGATATCATCCCAGCGCTGCAGGATCACTTGGAGCGTGACAGCCCCTCCAGCAACAGCCGGGGCAGGGTCTGCCGGTATTGAAACAGCCGGTGCTGATTCCTCTGTTGGCGATTGTGCCTGCTCCACCAGTGCGGGTTCCGTTTCCGGGTCTGGCTCCTGCCTGGCGGTTCTGTGGTGTGATTTTACCGTGTGGGGCTGCGCAACAGCAACCTCCACCGGGAGCGGGGTTTGGTCCGCCACTTCCCCGGCAGGAACTGAATGGTATTGAATCGCTTCTCCCAACGCCAGTTCCAGCAGCAGTGCCGGCTGCCAGCCGCTGTGTTTTTCGGTTGCCGCATTGTTAAAAAGACGCAGCGCTTCCAACAGGTGCCCCCGGTCAAACCGTTCCGCCTGATCGGAGAGGCGCGCCAGCATGTCCCGCGTGGCATCCACCTGGCGGGCATTCCCGGAAGCAATTAACAGGATATTGCGCAGGTGATCCACCACCTGGCGGGCAAATTGACGCGGGTCAGTGCCCATATCCAGGGCTTTGTGGATGCAGTCCAGTCCAAGCGCCATGTTCCGATCCATGATGGCATTCACCAACTCCACAGCCGATTCGCTGGGAGCAGTCCCAAGTACAGACTGGGCTACCTCAATGGTGATTCTATCCCCGGTGGATGCCAGCTGGTCCAACAATGAAACTGCATCCCGCATGCTCCCAGTTGCCTGGCGGGCAATCATTACCAGGGCATCATCATCCGCCAGAAGGTTTTCCTCCTTCACGATTTTTTGCAGATACCGGACAATCTCCATGACCGGAATCCGCCGGAATTCGTGCCGCTGGCAGCGGGAAAGCACCGTGGCTGGAATTTTGTGAACCTCGGTGGTGGCAAGAATGAAGATGGCGTGTTCCGGCGGTTCTTCCAGGGTTTTTAACAGAGCATTAAATGCCGCCGTGGACAGCATGTGGACTTCGTCAATAATATAAACCTTGTAGGTTCCTTGCGTGGGTCGGAAATTAATCTTTTCTCGCAAATCCCGCACATCATCCACGCTGGTATTGGAAGCGGCATCAATTTCAATGAGGTCTAAAAACCTGCCCTCATTGACAGCAATGCAAAACGCACAATGATCACAGGGTCTGCTCTGCAAATCCTCCGCCTGGCAATTGACAGCCTTGGCAAGCAGCCGGGCAGTGGTTGTCTTCCCCGTCCCGCGAGGACCTGCAAATAAGTAAGCATGCCCCACCCGCCCACTGCGGATGGCATTCTGCAGGGTGTGAACCACATGTTCCTGTCCAACCACTTCCTCCCAAAGATGGGGACGCCACTTTCGGTAAAATGCCTGTGTCATGATCTCCCGTATGTTTCCAGAACGTTCAGGGTAACTGCGCTCTTGTACGCACATTCCCAGCTGAATCAATAACCGTCACCGTCTCACCGGATTCCCAGACCGGTGCGGTCAGCCCCCAATATAAATCAGGCAGTGTATTCCGTCCAGCCCCGCTGTGCAGGCGGATGGTTCCCCCCTGCAACAGCAGTTCGGGAAATTGATATAGATTGCCATCCTCATCAGTCACCTGCCAGCCTGCCAGCCAGACATCCCCTTCCCCCACCCTTTCCAGAACCAGGGTCTCCAAGGATAATTCTCCCATGCCTGTCACGCTTTTCACCTCCAGCACCACCTGGTCCAACGGGGGAAGGGTTGGGGTGGGAATGGATTCCGCTGAAGATGGGTTGAGTCCAGGATTCACGCCAACCGGCAGCCCGAGTTCCTTCAACAAGGCTTCCTGCTGCGGTTTAATCCATGCCAGCCAGAGAATTGCCACCGTGGCAATGGTCACCAGAATATTCAATAACAGAAAGAGGACGGATCTTGGAAACTGCTTCATGGGTTACCTCCTTGAATCATAGCACGGAATGAGGAAAATGGGTAAAATTTTAAAATCACCATGCACCTGATACTTGATGGACATAATCTGATCCCAAAAATTCCCGGCATGCGGCTCAGCAACCTGGATGATGAAATGGAGTTAATCCGGATGTTGCAAGTTTACTGCCGTCTTCACCACGACACGGCGACTGTATTTTTTGATGGAGCTCCGGCAAACCAGGCGGGAACGCGCCGGTATCACCCGGTTACAGCCGTTTTTGTCCGGCTTGGTCAAACCGCCGATGACGCGATTGCATCCCACCTGCACACCCTGGGAAAGCGGGCAAAAAACATCACCGTAATTTCCTCCGACCGCAGGGTGCAGAACGATGCCCGGGCGGTGCATGCTGCTGTTATCTCCTCGGACGTATTTGCGGGGAAACTGATCGAGGGAATCCGAACGGAGCCACCCACCCATGCGGGCAAGGATGAGAGCAATCCAGATATTGATGAGTGGCTCCGTCTCTTCAACGAGGGCAGGAAAAATGATCCGCCGGATTGAGATTGAATTCTAAAGTCAATTTAATGTTAATTTGATAATTTTGATGTATATTATCCACATGACACCTACTTTACTGGTTGACTCAGGTGTCTCATCCGGTGACGGTTCATCTGTCAGACGGGTGGAGTTCCCTCCCTGATGATCGCCATGCATGTCCCCCCCCATGCCTGGCGATCTTTATTTCCCAAAATTAGAAATTTAATTCGTTTGTAATTCACCTGAAATAATGCTATAGTGTAATTGCATGAGCATCCTTCACAATTGAGTGTGGATTTTCCACCCAATGTCCAGGTGATTTTCCCCGCCATGGACAGACCCGGAACCCAACAGAGGTCCGATCAATACTTTTGGTGCGCCGCGAAGACGGCTCCTGCCCTGGGTAGGACTGACACCGGATTGAAAATGGTCAAATCAATAAAGGATGCTCATGCTCCTTTTTAATTGAAGGGCATGGACAATTCCGGGATTCCTGCACTATAATTAGTGCGCCCGCCCCAGTAGCTCAAATGGACAGAGCAAGGCACTCCTAACGCCTAGGTTGGGGGTTCAATTCCCTCCTGGGGCACTCACCTCAAGATTGCCGATATCGTGAATCAATGATCATGTTCTCCTTGTCCGTGAGGATGAGGAGATTTTTGTTCTTTACTTCAACAAGCCGGTGCTGCTGAAAATCAAATCCAAACCATCCGAAGGCAATTAACCCCGGGATTTCCGCCGGTAAATTTGCAAATCCACCTGCGCCAGCAAGCCCGGCCATTCCTGGATCATCTGGCGGGTTTTCTGGCGGGCTTCCTCCTTCAGCCGCTCGTCGTGCCAGTCATACAGCAGATCGTGCACCATCCCCTCCCTGTTCCGCACCGGTCCTGGTTTCCAACCCTGCCGGATGCGTTCCGCCATCCAATCCTCGTGTTCCAGCCGGGCAAGCCTTTCCAGTTCTGATTCACTCCAACCATTGGCGGAATCCAAAATCAATAATTCATCATTAAAAGCGAAACAGGAATTCTCCACACAGTCCAGCGGCTCAATCCCGTACCCCTCGCTCCATAAACGCCTGCCAATCGATCGTGCCTGCCGGCGGTTATCCTCTTTGTACTTTTCCGCCAGCCCCGCCCGTCCCGGCTGCGGGTACCAGGGCGCCATTTCGGCATCCTCCAGGCTGCGACCATTTTGAGCTTGGCTTTTCTGGAATGCCTGGTGGATGGCAATTGCCAGGTCTTCATAAATACCTTCGCCAAGGATGTGCATGCGGCACGTCTGGTCCAGCAAACCGAAAACCAGCAGGCTGGAATCTTCCATTTCCCCCCTGTCCAATTCTTCATCCCGCCGCCAGCCAATGCTTTTTGCCAGCCCATCATACTGGTTCAGCATGACCACAATGGGGATGCCATATCGCCGGGAACGCTGTTGGAGAAGGAACGCCACCGTCAAAGCTGTTGTATCATCATCCAGGCAGATATAAAATTTTCCAATTTCCTCCATCTCGGACTGTCCAAATGGCGGCCATTGCTGCAAAAACCCGGGAGATTGGATATCCAGGTCGTAGGTCATGATCTCACAGGTCTGCTCCAGGAATGGATACTCCATCTTAAGCATCTCC
>JAGVUS010000238.1 GCA_019136175.1 Chloroflexota bacterium
CCGCGGAGTGGCGACCCTGCCGGCGTTTTCGCCCGTCAAGCGCCGCCTGCAGGTGTGGGGCAGCCGGGTGGTTTCCCGCGCTGCCGGGCTGGATGTACCCGATGCCACCAGCGGCTTCCGCGCCCTGACGCGCGAAGCCGCCCTGCACACCTTTACCGCCAGTGAATATTCCTACACGCTGGAAACCCTGATCCAGGCAGGCGCCCATCACCTCAACGTGGTCTCCATTCCCATCCGCGCCAACCGCACCGATCGCCCCTCGCGCCTGATGCGCAGCATTGGAGATTACCTGGTCAATTCCAGCGTCACCATCCTGCGTTCCTACACCATGTACCGCCCCCTGCGGGTGTTCTTCACCATTGGTTCCATCCTCATCCTGCTGGGGTTGGTGCCCATGATCCGTTTCCTGGTGCTGTATTTCACCCAGCCCGGGCGGAGCAATATCCAGTCCCTGCTGCTGGGAGCGGTTTTGATCATCGTTGGTTTCCAGACACTGCTGATTGGCTTGCTGGCAGACCTGATCCGCTTCAACCGCAAGATCCTGGAAGAAATCCTCTACCGCATCCGCCGGGCGGACGTGGAAAAACCGCCGGAGGATGAGGTATAATCGCCCGCATGGCAAGACACCGGCACGGCAAACCACTGATGACCTTCCCCACCACCTTTTCCCTCAAAGCCATTGGGCGGGGGGTGGAGGATTTTGCGCCGCTGGTTGCCGGAATCGTCTGCAAACACGCGGGGGACCTGCCGCAGGATGCCGTCAGCAGCCGGTTGAGCAACGGGGGGCAATACCTGGCGGTGACGGTAACCTTTACCGCCCAATCGCGCGCCCAGCTGGATACGATTTACCGCGAGCTGGGTCAGCACGAGCGCGTTGTGATGGTGCTTTAAGCCCCCTGCTGCGCCAGCGCATCCAGCAAGCCGGGCAGCAAGCCCAGGTGTTCCAATGCATGGAAACCCGGCTGCCCCCGTGGAGGTTCCGCCTCCTCGTGCGCCCAGGTGAAGGCATGCGGCACGTGGACGGCGCTTCCGCCAAGCGCCAGCACCGGCAGCACGTCCGAGCGGAGTGAATTGCCCACCATCAGGAAGCGGTGGGGCGGAATGCTGTGTTTTTCCAGCAGGCGGGCATACTGCCCTTCGGTCTTGTCGCTGACCACCTCCACGTGCTGGAAATACGCCGCCAGCCCCGAGCGCGCCATCTTGGATTCCTGGTCCAGCAAATCGCCCTTGGTGATGACCATCAAGGGGAACCGCTCCGCCAGCACCGGGATGACCTCCGCCACGTGGGGCAGCAGTTCCACCTCCGCCCCCAGCATCTCCTTGGCGGTCTGGATAATCTGCCGGATATCCTGCCCGGAAATGCGCCCCTCGGTCAATTCCACGGCAGTTTCAATCATCGATAACGCGAAGGACTTGATGCCGTAGCCAAAATGTTTCAAGTTGTTAATTTCGGTCTGGTACAGGCGTTCTTCAATCCACTCGCCATCGTGATATTGCATCAGCAGGTGCTTGAAGCGCGCCTGGGCGCTGGCATACAGGCGTTCGTTATGCCAGAGGGTGTCATCGGCATCAAAGGCAATCATTTCAAACTGCGCCATGGGGGTCCATTTCCTTCCTTGCAATGCCCCACATTATAGCACTGGAATTCCCCCTGCCGGATGATTTCCCCGGTTATGCCGCGCCGAGGATGAAGCCCACCGCCACAAGCAGCAGGATGGGCGCAAGCACGCCTGCCGCCCACACCAGGTACGCCACCAGGCGCCTTGCCGGTCGGCGGTAGAAGAACAAGCCTGCAACCAGGTCAACAACAAACGCCAGGGCGGAAAGCACCGGCAGCAGCAGCAGCCGGACTGCCGGACCGGCTTCCTGCGGTGCACCGGAAGGCAGAAAGCCCAGCGGCAGGGGCGGGGAGGTAGGAATGAGCAGGGCAACAACGATGAAAAGTGCAGCAGTCAAGCCCAGCCCGCCCAGCACCAGCCAGCGCATCCAGCGGTCCTTCCAGGCACCAGCCAGGTAGGCTGCCGGACGGGCGGAAAACGGGGCAAACGGCGCCAGGCTGCCCATTTCCAACCCGGACTGGAAGGCGCGCAGGAATTCTTCCGGGTCGGCGGGGGAGATGGCATAAACCTTCTGCGGGGTTGCCACCAGCACCAGGCTGTTTATGTCCGAGGCAAGGAATTCCACCGGACCCAGTTCGGGGGAGTGGATGGTTCCCAACACCGCCCCGGGAACGGAAAGCGGCGGCAGCGGCAGATGATACGCCAGGTCGGCAGCGCGGCGCACCCATTCCACGTCGGGCAGGGGAATATCCTCGGCGCGCAAGCCCCAGCGCAGCCGCAGACCATCCCGCTCCAGGGCATAGCCGCCGCCCAACAGGGCATAACCGCGGTAGCCCGCCAGGATTAACGGGGCAACCAGCAGCGTACCCAGCAACAGGAGCAGACCAAAGACACCGCCCACCTCCTGTTCAAGGGCAAAAAAGAAACTCAACCCGCTTGCCGCCGCCAGCAAAATTGCTGCAGCAATGTGCAGGATCAAGCCTTTGCGGCGGGGCGGCAGGAAGGAAATCGATTCGGACATGGCAGGCGGATCAGGAGCGGCTGAGTTCTTCCTGCAGGGCGGCGCTGACAATTTCCACCTGTTCGGCGGTCATCAGCCCGGAGAAGGGCAGCGCAAGCCCGCGCGCCCCCAGGTCTTCCGTCACCGGGTAGCGTTGGGGTTCGTAGCCAAAGCGCTCCTGCATATAGGGCTGCAGGTGAATCGGCAGGAAGTAGGGGCGGACGGGGATGCCGCGCTGCGCCAGCCGGTCTGCCAGCGCCTCCCGGTTCACACCCTTTGCCACCCGCACCACGAACACAAACCAGCTCACCCGCGTGGTGGTTTCCGCAATGTATGGCAGTTCCAAGCCATCCACACCCGCCAGCCGTTCCCGGTAGAGTGCAGCCACGCGCTCGCGGCGGTTGATCAGTTCCTCCAACCGCTGCATCTGTGCTGCACCCAGGGCGGCGCTTAATTCGTCCAGGCGGTAGTTGTACCCCAGGTGGGTGTGCGAGAGCCAGGTATCGCCCGGGGCGCGCCCCTGGTTGCGCAGGGCGCGCATCAGGGTGGCTTCCTCGTCCCGGTTGGTGACAATCATGCCGCCCTCCCCGGTGGTAATCTGCTTGTTGGGATAAAAGCCAAACACGCCATAATCGCCCAGCAGACCAGCCTGGCGCCCCTTGTAGGTGGCGCCCAGGGCTTCGCAGGAATCTTCGATCAGCGCCAACCCGGTATGGCGGGTGATGGTGCGCAGAACGTCCCAGTCCATCGGCTGACCGAAGACATCCACACCCAGGACGGCTTTCAGCACGCCGTAACGCGGGGCACCCAGCCGCGGCAGCCAGCGCCGGGCGGATTCGCTGCCTGCAAGCAGGTCGTGGACTGCCTGGCGGGTTTGCTCCAGGTCCATGTTGCCGGTCAGCGGGTCCACATCCACAAAGACCGGGGTGGCACTTTCATAGAGGATGACGTTTGTGGATGCCACAAACGAGAAGGGCGTGGTCAGCACCAGGTCGCCCAGCCCAATATCGGCAGCGCGGATGCACAGATGCAGCCCGGCTGTGCCGGAATTGACGCCAATGGCATGACGGCAGCCCAACATCTGCCGGAAGGCTGCCTCAAATTGATCAATCTGCGGACCCATGCTGAGGTTGGGCGTGCGGATTACATCCAGCACCGCCTGCACTTCAGCATCTGTCAGATCGGGGGAAGACATGGGAACAATCGGTTTCATGGGGGGTTCTCCGTTCCCTGATTCTACCGTACTTTACCCGCCGCGCACGAAATGCGGCAGTTCCAACGGAATGACAATGGATAGTTCCACAAAGCCGCAGTACTCCCCGTTTTCGTACCAGGGCGCCTGGTGAATCAGTTTTTTAACACCGTTTTTCTCGATGGTATAGGTATGTGCCTGCCGGGTTTCCAGCATGTGCAGCAGCTTGCTGCGTGCCGGTTCGGGGTGGCAGTCCAGCAGGCTGGTGCCGACCAGCGCTTTGCCGCCATCTTTTGCAAAGGTTTCGGCGGCGCGTGCATTCATCTCCAGGATAATGCCAGCCGGGTCACAGACGGTGATGGAGCCTGGAAATTCCTCCACCCAGCAGTGCAGTTCCATAATTTTTCCTCCAGCAACAGTAATATCCTCGATTGTACCGCGTTCAGCGCTGGAGGAGCGGTAGAAATTGCCGGTGCCACCGCGCGGTGGTCGTCAATTCCACCGAGGC
>JAGVUS010000283.1 GCA_019136175.1 Chloroflexota bacterium
AAGGGCAGGTGCAGGAGGCATTCAACGGGTTGACAACTGCACTGGAGGAAGCCCGGGAAATTCAGACCCCCTGGGCAGCCATTTTCATCAAGGCGCTGCTGGCTCATATTCACACCATCCGCGGGCAGCTTGATCTTGCCTGGCAGCTTTCCCTGGAAATGCTGGAAGAAGCCGCGGCGCATGAACAGGAGGATTTGCTGGTATTGTCCCAAACCATGCAGGGGGAAATTTTCCTGTACCTGGAGGATTATCCCAGGGCGATGGAAGTATTCCGCCAGGCTTCATGGGAGCAGAACCAGACTGCTGCCGGGTTATACAACCTGATGGAACTGGGGACGGCTATGTCGCTGCATGGGGATACCGCTGCCGGGGCAGCCCTGCTGACCCAGGCAGCCAGCCTGGGAAGACAGGCTGGACTGGGAACCGTGTACCTTCAGGCTGAAATGATCCAGGGATACAATTTTTGGAAGTTGGGTTTATACGATCAGGCGAGGATCTACCTGGACCAGGTCACAGCGGAATACCAGACCCGCGGAATATCAGGACTGTACTTTGCCCCCGAATGGGCATCTGGGCAGATGGCATTGGAAAAGGGGCAAACCGAGGAAGCTTTCCGGTTGAGCAAGGAGCTCCTGGAGAAAGCCGAGCAGCAGGGCAACATCTGGCTGCGGCTGCAAAGCCTGGAATTGATGATGGCAAGCATGCGCATGGAAGGTCATACCCTTCTTTCACCCGGGAATGCGCAATTGGTATTGGATGAACTGGTGCAAAACACCTCCACACCAGCGCTTCAGGAGAGCGTCCAGGCATTTCGAAAGAAGGCATGGCACAGAATAAAATAAACCTAAATTGCATGACATTTGTCATATTCCTTGGGAAAACGATAAAAAACGGGCATTTTTTGCTGTTTTGTCCACGTTTTGTCCACGCCCGTCCTTATAATGTGTTGTATAGATATCATCCATCCTGCCATCCAGTGCGCCGAGGCGAACGCAGGGGTCGGTGCAGAGGTCAATCGTATTGGGGAAAATTACGATTGACCTTTCTTTTTTAACCGTTTCTTCTTATTCTTTAAATTTCACCACCGTCACACCATCGCCCCCTTCCTTGTCGGTGCCGGTTTCAAAACTGCGCACATTGGGGTGCACCCGTAAAGCTTCGCGAATCACCTGGCGCAGCTTGCCGGTTCCCTTGCCGTGGATGATGCGTACAAACGGCATGTTAGCCAGGTAGGCTGATTCCAGGTAGCGTTCCAGCATATCCAGGGCATCCTCCGCCCGCTGGCCGCGCAAATCCACTTCCATGCCGGGCGAGGGTTGGAATGGGGTGGTAACACTGCCGGTGACCTCGCGCTGCAGGGGTTGAACCGCGGGCTGGGTTTCGGCTTCAGATTCGGAGCGGCGCTGGATATCCGCCAGGCGGGCGCGCACCCGCAGGCTGCCAATTTGTACTTCGGCATCCGCCTCGCCCAGCGTGGTGATCACCCCTTCCACGCCCAGGCTGCGAACCTTTACCCGGTCGCCCAACTTGATGGGGCGGGCGGCTGCCTGTTGCGGCAGGGAGCGGCGTTCCACTGGCTGTTCCACCTCTGCCTGCAGGTTCTCCACCTTCTCCTGCAGCGGCTTGATTGCTTCCAGCGGCTGGCGGGCGCGTGCCAGCGAGCGGCGCACTTCCTCCAGTTCCGCCCGCAGGTCCCGCAGTTCCTCATCCGCCTCGGCGCGTGCTTTTGCCAGCAGCGCCATCCGTTCTTCCTCCAGCCTGTCCAATCGGGCGGTCAGCTGCGTCTGCTGGGCAGACAGCCTGTCGCGCGTGGCTTCCGCTTCCACCCGGGCTTTGCGTGCCAGGTCGCGCTGGCGGTGGATTTCATCCAGCAGGTCTTCCGCCTGTAAATCGGTTGGATCCAGCATGGTCCGGGCAGCCGAGATGATGCCTTTGGCAAGCCCCAGCCGTTCGGCAATTGCAAGCGCATTCGACCGCCCCGGCAGACCAATCGTCAGGTGATAGGTGGGGCGCAGGGTTTGCAGGTCAAATTCCAGGCTGGCATTCACCACGCCCGGTGTTCCATGCGCATAGGCTTTCAATTCCGGGTAGTGGGTGGCAACCAGGCAGGGAATCCGCCTTTCCACCAGGTGGGCAAGGATTGCCCGCGCCAGGGCTGCCCCTTCCTGCGGGTCCGTCCCGGCACCGAGTTCGTCGAACAACACCAGGGTTCGCCGGTTGGCGCGGTTGAGCACCCGCACAATATTGGTGATGTGACCGGAAAACGTGGACAGGGATTGCTCAATGGATTGTTCATCGCCGATATCGGCGTAGATATTTTCAAACAGGCTCAGGGTGGACCCCGATTGCGCCGGGATATGCAGCCCGGTTTGTGCCATCAACGCCATCAGTCCCACGGTTTTCAACGTCACGGTCTTGCCGCCGGTATTTGGTCCGGTGATGACAATGGCAAAGGTTTCCTCATCCAGGTCCACGTCAATCGGCACCACGGCAGCCGGGTCCAGCAGGGGATGGCGGGCATGGTACAACTTGATGGTTGTGCCGGGATGATCTCCCTTGCGGGCATTCTGCACGGGAACCAGCACCGGCTCCACCGCCCGCAGATCTTCGGCATATTTGGCGCAGCTCAGCGCCAGGTCCAGCTTTGCCAGGGCATCCACCAGCAGGGAAAGTTCCGCGGCATGCTCTCCAACGGCATCAGACAAACCTGCCAGGATGCGCCGTTCCTCGTCCCGTTCGGCAAGCTGCAATTCATGCCAGCGGTTGTTCAGTTCCACCACCACCAGCGGTTCCACGAACAGGGTCTGCCCGGAGGAGGATTGATCGTGAATAATGGAGCGCAGCCTGCCCTTGAAATCAGCCCGCAGCGGGACGACGTAACGCCCGTTGCGCTGGGTGATGATGCTTTCCTGCAGGATGGGGGCATTCTTGGGATCATTGACAATCCGCTCCAGGCGGCTGAGCAGCCGTTCGTGCGCCACCTTGATCTCGGAGCGAATGGATGCCAGCTGGGGGGAAGCCGTGTCCAGGATTTCACCCCGGTCGGAAATGGCGCGGGAAATGGATTCAATCAAGCCTGCCGGGGGTGCAAGCGGTGCACAGATTTCCGCCAGGCGCGGGTACTGCCCTCCCAGGCGTTCAAACGTCCTTGCCAGGTCCCGCCCGCTGATCAGGGTGTTCTTGATTTCCAGCAGCTCGCCCGGCAGCAGGACGGACCGGCGTGCTGCCCGGTCTGCCAGGGGGCGGATGTCTGTTGCCCCGCCAATTGTGATTTCGGACTTGACGCTCAGCAGAACACAGGCTTCCCGGGTGACTGCCTGGCGCGCTTGCGCCTCCTCCAGCCGGGTGGTGGGGCGCAGTGCCAGCACCATGTCATGCGATGCACTGAACGCCGCATAGCCAGCCAGCCTTTCCAGGATTTTGGGAAACTCCAGTGTTACCAGCGTTTTCTCGTCCATAACAGGCAAAGTGTACCACAAATCCATTCCGGTGTTTCCAATCAAGATTATAATGAAACAAAGAGCAACTGATTTCTACCCGCCTTGTTTCCTCCAGACCGGGAGGGAGGATGAACCTCCGCAATACCACCCTGCTGACCATTGGAATCACCACCCTGGCGCTGATTGGCGTTCTGCTGATCACGGTGCGGGCAGTGATGCTGCCTTATTTTGAGCAGGAACAACAGCAAAGTATTGAGCGAAACCTGCAGCAGGTCCGGCGGGTGATTGATGAGGAGGTCAGTGACCTGGAACTGGTTGCCGGAGGGCTGGGACGCACCGGCATGCCTTCGGAATTGAAACCTCAGGATATGGAAAACCTGGCTGTTCAACTGGTTGCCTGGCTGCCCGCGGACGGCACTCCGGCGGGTTGGTACCTGCCGGAAGGGACAATGGTTCTACAGCCTTTGCCGGCGGAACTGGCAGCCATTCTCCAGGGAATGGATGGGTCAAATTCCGGGTTGGCTTACCTGGATGGCACGCGCCTTTGGCTGGTGGGGGCTGTCAAGGTTTTATATGAAGATGGCTCTTCCGGTGGAGCCATGCTGGCAGGTCGTGTCCTGGATGAAGCGCAACTCCGGCGCATTTCCACCCAGGTACAGCTCCCTGTTCAATTGGAGCGGTTCACCTCCCCGCAGACCCTGCCACCGGATTACCAGGTGGCATACCTGGATTTGTCCGAAGGAGCTGCCTATACCATCCGCCCGCTGGACAGCCACGTCAGTGCCGGGTACCTT
>JAGVUS010000052.1 GCA_019136175.1 Chloroflexota bacterium
TTTCACCCATCCCCTTCAACCAGTGGAGACCGTCCAGGGCAATCTTGCATTGATGTTTGCAATGCAGGAATACCTGAAGGAAATCAGTGGTTTTGCGGGTATCACTTTGCAGCCTGCCGCAGGTGCCCAGGGAGAGTTTGTGGGTGTTATGATCATCAAGGCATATCACCAATCGCGTGGCGATGTCAAACGCAACAAAATCCTGATCCCCGATTCGGCACATGGAACCAATCCTGCCAGCTCTGCCATGTTGGGCTTTGAAGTTGCCCACCTGCCATCAGATTCCAGAGGAAACGTGGATCTGGATGCTCTCCGCAGTATTTGCGATGACACAGTGGCTGGTTTGATGTTAACCAATCCCAATACGCTGGGGTTGTTTGACGAAAACGTTGCAGAGGTTGTTATGGAGACGGTGCAAATTTAAATGCGCTGCTGGGCATCGCCCGTCCGGGTGATATCGGCTTTGACATTATGCATTTCAACCTGCATAAAACCTTCTCCACACCCCACGGCGGTGGTGGTCCGGGTTCTGGTCCGGTTGGCGTAGCTGCCCATCTGGTGGATTTTCTTCCGTCACCAGTCATCGCCATTATTGAGGACGGAAATGACGAAATTCCCCCACTATACGGATTCGCCAATCCCCCTCAATCCATTGGGCGTGTCAAATCATTCCATGGTCATTTTGGAATGCTGATTCGTGCATTTACCTATATCATCATGCATGGTCCGGATGGTCTTCGGAAAATTTCGGAATATGCGGTTCTGAACGCGAACTACTTGCGGGTCTTGCTTCAGGATGTATATCACCTCCCATACAAACGAATTTGCATGCATGAATTTGTTGTGGAAGGAAAGTGGGAAGATGCGCCCGGGGTAATTGCCCTGGATATTTCCAAGCGGTTGATGGACTACAATTTCCATCCGCCCACCAACTACTTTCCTCTTATCGTACACGAAGCGCTGATGATTGAACCAACAGAAACTGAAAGCAAGCAATCCCTGGACCAGTTTGCAGATGTCATGTTAAAGATTGCTGATGAAGCACATCATCATCCAGAGCTTTTAAAGGAAGCCCCACACATTACACCAGTTGGCAGGCTGGATGAAGTAAAAGCCGCGAAGGAACTGGTGCTCTGTTGCTGGATTCCAGATAAGATTTAATCAAACCATTTACACAACAAAAAACAACAGGTGATGATCCGTCACCTGTTGTTTTTCATTTTTTAATATGCCAATCTTCATTTGGGGTTTTCTGATTTCCTGAGTATAATTCAAATGCATCCTATCATTTGGAGGAATCTCTTGAAATACAATTACCTCGAAATCCCAAAGAAAGTCCACCTCAAATTATTGGGGATCGATCAAAAACCATCCTGCGTCCAAGCGATTTTCCAGCCTGCTTCTGAGCCGTCTGAATTTGGCAAAGCTGGCAAGTCTGTTGGCGATATATTGTTCCTTGAAAAACAAAACTTGCTTTTGGTTTCCCTGGGCCCGGCAAAGAAAATAAGTGCAGATGTACTCCGCCAGGCAGGAGGCAGTCTGATTCGCTGGTTGACAACCAATCGAATGTCTGAAATTGTGATTGACGCAGAAGACCCCATCTTCCAGCCATCCACAAAATTTTCAGCACTTTTGGAAGGTATTTTTCTTGCTTCCTATCGGTTTGAACGACACAAAAAGAGTACCGACACCACGCCAAATCCAGTTGTTTGGATTCAGGCAAAAGCACATCACACGGAAGTTCAGACAACTGTTCGGCGTGCCGAGACTATTACTGATGCAATCAATTTGGCAAGGGATTGGGCTCACGAACCAGCAAACGTGATTAACCCGGTCACCTTGGCAGAGCGCAGCATTCAACTGGCTGAAAAGTACAACCTGGAATGGAAAATTTTAGATGAAAAAGAACTGGAAGCCATTGGAGCTGGTGCAATTGTTTCGGTGGGAAAAGGAAGTCACCAATCCCCAGCCAGGTTAATTATCCTGAAATATGCGGGAAAGAAAACAGATCAAGAAGAAAAGCCGGTTGTTCTTGTAGGCAAAGGCTTAACATTTGACACGGGTGGATATTCGTTGAAGGATACAGCGAATATCCAGGGAATGAAATACGATAAATGCGGTGCCATGGCGGTCATTGCAACCATCATCGCTGCTGCCCAACTTGAAATTCCCATTCCAATTATCGCGGTTATCGGCGCGGCAGAGAATATGATTTCTTCGTATGCTTATCGACCTGACGATATTCTCACCACCCTGGCTGGTAAAACAGTGGAAATTGTATCAACGGACGCAGAAGGCAGGTTGGTACTTGCAGATACACTGACCTATGTCCAACAAAACTTCCCTGCCCGGGCAGTAATTGATCTCGCCACACTGACGGGAGGGGTCGTTGTCGCCTTGGGGCGCGTCCGCGCCGGTTTACTCTCCAACAGCGACAGGCTGGCAAATGAATTACTGGAGTCCGGAGAGCGTACTCACGAACGCTTATGGCGATTACCTCTGGATGAGGAATACTTCCAATTAATTAAAAGCGAAGATGGGGATATGAAAAATTCTTCCACCGTGCGGGAAGCTCACCCAATCGTTGGAGGGATCTTCCTGAGCCAGTTTATTGATGAGACAACTGCCTGGGCTCACCTGGATATCGCAGGTGTAGCAGATTCACCCAAGGAATTGCCCTATTCTCCAAAAGGTGCAACCGGATTTGGCGTACGCCTGTTGATCGACTACCTGGAAAACCTGGAGTAAACCCTCTGGATTCCAAATAACAAACCGCCCCCATGGGAATTCCTGGGGGCGGTTGATTGATTATTGGATTTTTTGTATGAAATATTGAGTAACCAGTCCGAGTGCATCTTCCAGATGGCTCGGCTCTTTTCCACCCGCCTGTGCCAGGTTGGGTCGCCCTCCTCCGCTCCCCCCCATTGCCGGGGCAATAAAGCGAACCAGATCACCCGCGTGGACACCTCGTTTTATCAAGTCTTCGGTTACAGCAGCAATGACAAGAGGGCGATCCTGGTACACCGTACCCAATACGACAACGCCGCTCTGATACTTTTCACGGAATCGGTCCGCCATTAATCGCAAGGTATCCGGATCAGCATTGAATAATTGTGCTGTCAAGACTGGCACACCATTGATAAGGGGAACGTCTTGTAACCTGCGGTCGAATTCCATAACAGCCTGATCCAGACGAAGTTTATGTGCTTGTTTCCGAACCTGCTCCAGTTGATTCAATGTAGATTCGATTTTTTCCGGAATTTCATCAATCCCGCAGTTCAGTGTTCCAGCAGCAACTTTTAGCACTTTCCAGCGCTTCTGGATTTGTTGATATGCCGCCCTGCCAGTAACAGCCTCAATTCGTCGAATACCAGCAGCCGCACTCCCCTCGCTGACAATCAGGAATAATCCAATGATGCCAGTTTCATCCACATGAGTTCCACCACACAATTCATAGGACAATAATTCCTCTGTATCACCGATCGTGATTGTGCGTACATCCTCGGCATATTTTTCGCCAAATAACGCCATGGCGCCTTCGTTGATAGCTTGGGTAAGTGGTTTTGTGGCTATGCGCAGTTTACGATTTTCCAAAATCACCCGGTTTACTCCCGCTTCAATCTCCTCTAATTGCTCGGGGGTTACAGCTTCCGGGTGGGAAAAATCAAATCGCAACCGGTCTGGCGCAACCAGTGAACCAGCCTGTCGTGCATGCTCGCCCAATACCCGGCGTAGTTCTGCATGTAACAGATGCGTGGCGGTGTGATTACGCATGATATCCAGGCGTCTTTCAATATCCACAATAGCTTGTGCAGAATCCCCCACTTTGGGATTACCCTGAACGACAACCCCCCGGTGGACTATAATTCCGGCGGCGGGTTTTCGCATTTCCTGGACCTGAATCGTCCATCCCGAGTTGCTCTGGATCACACCCGTATCAGACACCTGACCACCCGATTCAACATAAAAAATGGTTTTTGGGAGGATCACATCAATAAGATCCCCTTCGTTTGCCTCATCAATGGAAATGCCCTCGTGGATGATTGCCAACACTTCGCCATCCAATCGTCCATCCCCTCCATCGTCAAGGTATGGAAGATATTCAACACCCCTCTCCGGTAATTTTCCACCAGCCACCAGTTCTTCAAAGACACTTCGAAAAACATCCACATCATCTCCCCCCATGGTACCAAAAGCTTTTCCCGAGCCAGAGATAAGGCGGTGCTCTTCCATTGCCTTTCTGAAATCATCCTCATCCACATCCAGGCCTTGTTCCCGGGCAATGTCACGGGTAATTTCCAGGGGTAAACCATGGGTGGCATAGAGGTCGAATGCAAGCTCACCATCCAGGATGGTTGAGCCTTCTTCCACCAGTTGTTTCAACAATTCATCCAATTGGGATATGCCACCCTCAACTGTTCTTCGGAATCTGATTTCTTCCCGGGTTAGGTTATCAAGAATAGCTTTGCGATTGCGAACCAATTCC